>NZ_KV811591.1:116697-124253 GCF_001813145.1 Rothia sp. HMSC066G02
GACACCCTGAGGGCGCATCCGGAAAACGCGGCGCGCTACCGATGTGCCGCCCCGCTCCTCTTTACGTCCTGTGGTTCAGGGGTTCGTGGAATCCCGCCGGTTCGTTGGGTTGCGCGGTGGTTCAGTGTGTGCGCCCCGTGCCTAGCGAACTGGGGCGGGGGGAGGGCTGTCGCCTTTTAGTGTGTTGCTTGGTGGTTTGGTGTTTTGTGTGTGGGGCGGGGGAGGGCTGTCGCCTTTCAGGCTTTTGCGAGATAGCTAGTCTGGTGTGCGCAGAGGCGTCGGTGCCGTCCGTAGCGACATCAGGGTGCCCGAAGCGAAGCGAGGGCGGGTGCCCCTGTAGGAGCGAGGACGTGCACCGCCCCTCAAGCGGTCAACGTAGCGGGGTGTGGGCATGCGAAAGCCCGCCGCAACCCTAAGAGTTGCAGCGGGCATCCAGCACGAAAAGTCTCCGTTACAGGACCGGCCAAATCCGCGTCACAAACTCACGGAAATCCTCCACGTCCTTACCCTGCTCCAGCAGGCCAACACCAAAACGAGTCGCCACCTCAGCATTATCCTCAAACGACAAATAAAACGAGCTGCCATTCACCGACTCAATCGTCACCGCATCATCACCCACACGATACGCATGCAACGCATTCGTATTATCAATCGTCGTAGCCGTACCCGCAGGCGTCAACGCCGGCAAATTCACCGGAGCAATAATCACCTCATCAGGCGCATCCTGATACCCAACAATAAAATGCCCCTGATCAGGAGACTGATGCAACGCCAAATCAGGATTACGGTAAACCGCACGGCCCGTCGCATACACCAAATTGTATGCACCGTAATTAATAATCTGCTCGTCAAAAACCGGGTGCAGAACCCGAATGAGTTCCTCACCCGTCAAAAACACGTCACTCTCAACAGAGTTACGGGGGTCAACAACCTCTGCGTACTTACTTGCTTCGGTCAGCTCATCAGCGACCGGGATGATCGGTTCGGTCATAGTTTCAGTCTACCGGGGCAACCAACGAAGGTCACGAGTATTCGCGCATATTACGCGCCATGACGTCCAAAAATGCGAGTTTTTCTCACCTGTTCAAATGAATACGTGGGAATGTGTAAACAAGTGCAATGTGTCCACATCATGAAAGAAGAAGGTTGACTAGGGGGTTTCCATGTAAAAACCACCACGACACCCCATAGAGATTTGACTCACCCCCGCCCCGGGCTTCACCATAGAAGGGTGAAGACAGCAATGTTCCAGCGAATTCTACGCCTTGTCGACGTCGCCTAGGGCGCGTGGCAGGGTCTATTCACTGCGACTGAGCGCCCCTACCGCTACCACCAACAGCGAGGGGCATTTTTTATAGCTTGGTACCCCCGGGCATAGGATGCGTGAGGATCACACAAACCTCACGCAGAACATTGAGTACAACGAAGAACCATTAAGACACGAGGCATTTCCATGACCATGGGATTTTCCACTTCTGATGACGCGGCAAACGCTCCCGCAGAACGCATGACCGGTTCTCAGGCAATCGTCCGCACCCTCGAAGACCTGGGTGTGACTGACGTATTCGGCCTGCCTGGTGGAGCTATTCTGCCGACCTATGACCCCCTGTACGACTCCAAGAAGGTCCGCCACATCCTGGTCCGCCACGAGCAGGGCGCAGGCCACGCAGCCCAGGGCTACGCAGTGTCCAGCGGTAAGACCGGCGTGTGCATCGCAACCTCCGGCCCCGGCGCAACCAACCTGCTGACCGCAATCGCAGACGCAAACATGGACTCCGTCCCCCTCGTCGCAATCACCGGCCAGGTGTCCACCGCGCTGCTCGGCTCTGACGCATTCCAGGAAGCTGACATCGTCGGCATGGCGATGCCCATCTCCAAGCACTCCTTCATGATCACCGACCCGCAGGACATCCCCCGCGCACTGGCTGCAGCATTCCACATTGCATCCACCGGCCGCCCCGGCCCCGTGCTCGTGGACGTCACCAAGGACGCACAGGTCGGCATGATGGAATACCGCGGCATCCCCGAAGACCTGGAGCTGCGCGGCTACACCCCCGTCACCCGCGGCCACTCCAAGCAGATTCACGAAGCTGCAAAGTTCATCACCGAATCCAAGCACCCCGTCTTCTACGTCGGCGGTGGCCTGGTACGCTCCGGTGCCTCCGAAGAGTTCCACAAGCTGGCTAAGCTCATCGGCGCACCCGTCGTCACCACCCTCAACGCAATCGGCGCGTTCCCCGACTCTGACCCCCAGAACCTCGGCATGCCCGGCATGCACGGCACCGTCCCCGCCGTCGCCGCAATGCAGAAGTCTGACCTGCTGATTACCCTCGGCGCACGCTTTGACGACCGCGTCACCGGTAAGCTCGACTCCTTCGCACCCGAGGCTAAGGTCATCCACATTGACGTTGACCCGGCAGAAATCTCGAAGATCCGCTTCGCAGACGTGCCGATCGTCGGCGACCTCAAGTACGTCCTGCCCGAGCTGACCGACCTGCTCTCCACCGAGTTCGCAGACCAGCTGCCGAACCTCACCGAATGGTGGAACGAGCTGAACGTCATCCGCAAGGACTACCCGCTCGGCTACGAGAAGCCCAACGATGGCCTCGGCTCGCCCGAGTACGTTCTCGAGCGCATCAGCGCCCTCACCGGCCCCGACGCATACTATGTCACCGGCGTTGGCCAGCACCAGATGTGGGGTGCACACTACATCCAGCAGGAAAGCCCCCGCCACTTCATCAGCTCCGCAGGCCTCGGCACCATGGGCTACGGCGTACCCGCCGGCATGGGTGCAAAGGTTGCACACCCCGACTCCACCGTGTGGATCATCGACGGTGACGGCTGCTTCCAGATGACCAACCAGGAACTGGTCACCTGTGCACAGAACAACATCCCCGTCAAGGTTGCCATCATCAACAACTCCTCCCTCGGCATGGTGCGCCAGTGGCAGACCCTGTTCTACAACGAGCGCTACTCCAACACCGACCTGAAGGACGGCCACGGCACCGTACGCATCCCCGACTTCGTCAAGCTCGGCGAAGCATACGGCTGCGCAACCTTCCGCTGCGAACGCGACGAAGACGTGGACGCAACCATCAAGGCTGCCCTCGAAATCAACGACCGCCCCGTCGTCATTGACTTCACCGTCAGCCCCCACGCCCTGGTCTGGCCCATGGTCCCGGCAGGCGTATCTAATGACAAGATTTGGATTGCGAAGAACACTTCGCCTGAGTTCGATCGTGAGGGAGAGAACTAATGTCTCAGCACACTCTGTCCGTTCTGGTAGAAGATAAGCCGGGCGTTCTCACCCGCGTCTCCGGTCTGTTCTCCCGCCGACTGTTCAACATCCTCTCCCTGGCTGTGGGCCCCACCGAAAACCCCGGTGTTTCCCGCATCACCGTCGTGACCGAGGGTGACGCCCACACCATCGAGCAGATCACCAAGCAGCTGAACAAGCTTGTTCACGTGCTGAAGGTCGTCGAGCTTCCCGCCGACTCCTCCACCCAGCGCGACCACATCCTGATCAAGGTCAAGGCAGACCCCGTAGTCCGCCTGCAGATCGTTCAGGCAGCTGACCTGTTCCGCGCATCCGTGATCGACGTTTCCCCCGAGTCCCTTGTCATCGAGGCAACCGGCTCCCAGGAGAAGCTCAACGCACTGCTGGACGTTCTCGAACCCTACGGCGTTCGCGAAATTGTTCGCGCCGGCACTATCGCTCTCACTCGTGGCCCCCGCGCCATGAGCGAACGTATCTAGCGCGAGCGCATCTAACACCTGCCAGGGTGCCACACCAACCCCGCACCAGCTGGGGATAGCAACGGGTATCGCACCGCCACAACCGGGAAAACCGGCAGCGATGCGATACCCGACCCTATGGGCTCACAGACCTTCCGGATACTTCAGATGCTGAGAAGTGCTCTCGACAGCCCGCAACTAAACATCTATCAAGTAGAATAGTCAATGTTGAGCCCAGCCTGGGCCGCATATCAAACTTACTGAGGAGAAGAAATGGCAGCAACCATTTTCTACAACGACGACGCAGACCTCTCCCTGATCCAGGGTCGCACCGTAGCAGTTATCGGCTACGGCTCCCAGGGCCACGCACACGCACTGAACCTGCGTGACTCCGGCGTGAAGGTCATCGTCGGTCTGTCCGAGGGCTCCAAGTCCCGCGCCAAGGCTGAGGCAGAAGGCCTGCGCGTCGCAACCGTTGCAGAAGCAGCAGCAGAAGCAGACGTCATCATGATCCTGACCCCGGACCAGGTCCAGGCAAAGGTCTACGCAGAGAGCATCGAGCCGAACCTCAAGCCCGGCAACGCACTGTTCTTCGCACACGGCTTCAACATCCGCTTCGGCTACATCACCGCACCCGAGGGTGTCGACGTGGCAATGGTCGCCCCCAAGGGCCCCGGCCACACCGTCCGCCGCGAATACGAAGCAGGCCGCGGCGTTCCCGCCCTGGTCGCAGTCGAGAAGGACGCATCCGGCGAAGCACTCGCACTGGCACTGTCCTACGCAAAGGCACTGGGTGCAACCCGCGCAGGCGTCATCAAGACCACCTTTACCGAAGAGACCGAGTCCGACCTGTTCGGCGAGCAGGCAGTCCTCTGCGGCGCCACCTCCCAGCTCGTCCAGTACGGCTTCGAGGTCCTGACCGAGGCTGGCTACCAGCCCGAAATCGCATACTTCGAGGTGCTGCACGAGCTCAAGCTCATCGTTGACCTGATGATCGAGGGCGGCATCGCTAAGCAGCGTTGGTCCATCTCCGACACCGCAGAGTACGGCGACTACGTCTCCGGCCCCCGCGTGATCTCCCCCGAGGTCAAGGAAAACATGAAGGCTGTCCTGGCAGACATCCAGAACGGCAACTTCGCAAAGCGCTTCATGGAAGACCAGGCTGCAGGTGCACCCGAGTTCAAGGCACTGCGCGCAAAGGGCGAGGCACACCCCATCGAGGCAACCGGCCGCAAGCTGCGCGAGCTGTTCTCCTGGAACACTGCAGACGACGACTACACCGAAGGTTCCGTCGCTCGCTAAACGGTAGCTCAGCAATAGCTTTCTAAGAATCCGGCGTTCCACCTCTCATCCCGCACAGGGGAGGAGGTGGGCGCCGGATTCTTGCTGTTTCAAGCTGAACAACAACACTCAACAAATATGTGATGCATTTCATGCTCACTTGAGTTGCGGGTGTCTATAAAATGCCGTATAGTATTTACTTGTTGCAGGGGAAACCCTGAAAAATAAATAAGCGCCTCTAGCTCAATTGGCAGAGCAATTGACTCTTAATCAATGGGTTCTGGGTTCGAGTCCCAGGGGGCGCACTTCAAAGAAAATCCCGCTGATTCTTAGGAATCGGCGGGATTTTTGCGTTCCCCTTGAAAAGCAGTCTTCATGGGTTGAGGAATCGGTGTTCGTCCTCGTTCCTACAGGGGACCTGTCCTCGCAGAGCTCGGACACCCTGATGTCACTACGGACGACACCGATTCCTCAGATGGTTTCTGCGGGTTCGGCAGGGGCACGTTATCCCGCCGGGGTTGCGGTAGCTGCGCGGTGGTTTGGGTGTGCGCCCCGTGCCTAGCGAACTGGGGCGGGGGAGGACTGTCGCCTTTTAGCCTGTTGCTTGGTGGTTGGTGTTTTGCGTGTGGGGCGGGGGAGGGCTGTCGCGGTTTAGCGTGTTGCTTGGTGGCTGGAAGTTTAGGCTGGTGCGCCGTGTTTTCCGGAAGCGCCCTCAGGGTGTCACACGGACGCTCTCCGCAGCGAAGCAAGGAGGGGCGGAGCGTCCGGGTGACGGGTGCCCCTGCGTAGGCGCGGAGGAAACATGCGGCGTGGCAGCCTGTTACCTGGTGGCTTGGTGCTTATCGCGTATCAGAGTGTAACCCCGGTGAGAGTCGCGCCTAAGACTGCGGTAAACTGAAAGTTATGACTGCAACTCCGTTCTACATCACCACCGCCATCTCCTACCCCAATGGCAACCCGCACATCGGCCACGCCTACGAAACCATCGCAGCCGACGTGCTAGCCCGCTTCAAGCGCCTCGACGGCTTCGACGTGCGCTTCATGACCGGCACCGACGAGCACGGCCAGAAGATGCAGACCACCGCCGAGAAGCTCGGTAAGACCGCCAAAGAACTCGCCGACGAGAACTCCGCACGCTTCAAAGCAATGAACGACGCGCTGAACATCAGCTACGACCGCTTCATCCGCACCACCGACCCCGACCACTACGTCGCATCCCAGGCAATCTGGAAGCGCATGGAAGAAAACGGCGACATCTACCTCGACAAGTACGCCGGCTGGTACTCCGTCCGCGACGAAGCCTACTACGCCGAAGACGAAACCGAAGTCCGCGACGGCCAGCGCTACGCCATCGCAACCGGCACCGAAGTCGAATGGACCGAAGAAGAATCCTACTTCTTCCGCCTCTCCAAGTACGGTGACAAGCTCCTCGAACTCTACGCCAACGAAGGCTTCGTCTACCCCGAATCCCGCCGCAACGAACTGATTTCCTTCGTCAAGGGCGGCCTGAACGACCTGTCCATCTCCCGCACCACCTTCGATTGGGGTGTGCCCGTACCCGGCAACGACAAGCACGTCATGTACGTGTGGGTCGACGCGCTGACCAACTACCTGACCGGCCTCGGCTACCCCGACACCGACAACGAACTGTTCGTCAAGTACTGGCCCGCCGACCTGCACCTCATCGGTAAGGACATCACCCGATTCCACTCCATCTACTGGCCCGCATTCCTGTGGTCCGCCGGAATCGAACTGCCCAAGCGCGTCTTCGGCCACGGCTTCCTGCTCGTCAACGGCGAAAAGATGTCCAAGTCCGTCGGTAACGTCGTCGACCCCGCAAACCTCGTCGACGCATTCGGCCTGGACGCGGTCCGCTTCTTCCTCATGCGTGAAGTGTCCTTCGGCCAGGATGGCTCCTACTCCGAAGAGTCCATCATCAACCGCATCAACTCCGACCTGGCCAACAACCTCGGCAACCTCGCCCAGCGTTCCCTGTCCATGGTCGCCAAGAACTGCGGCGGAGCTGTGCCTGAGCACGGCGAATTCACCGAAGCCGACCGCCAGATCCTCGACCAGGCGGCAGCCCTCTACGAGCCCGTCCGTGCAGACTTCGACGAGCAGGCATTCCACCGCGCTTTGGAACGCATCTGGACCGTCCTCGCAGACGCCAACGCCTACTTCGCAGAGCAGGAACCCTGGACCCTGCGCAAGAACGGCGAACTCGACCGCATGAACACCGTGCTGTACGTGACCCTCGAGGTCGTGCGCCAGGTCGCCCTGCTGCTGCAGCCCGTCATGCCCGACGCAACCGCCAAGCTGCTGACCCTGCTCGGCGTACCCGAAGGCGACGCACGCCAGTTCGCAGCCCTCGGCACCGCACTCGTGCCCGGCACCGAACTGCCCGCACCCGCACCGGTGTTCCCCCGCTACGAAGCGCCCAAGGCATAACAGCTGCTTCTGCAATAGCGAATAGCGTATGAAAGCCCCCGGCTTCCTGCCCCCCAGATGTGAACTGCGCCCCGAAACTTGGACGCATTAAA
>NZ_KV811592.1:0-574 GCF_001813145.1 Rothia sp. HMSC066G02
CGGCATCGTTGCCAAGTGGCTCCGGGCAGGTTGGCGGCGATGGCTTCAACCAGGCCCAGATGGGCGTCACTGGTCACCAGGCGCACGCCGGTGAGGCCTCGGGCGACCAGGTCGGCGAAGAACTCGTTCCACGCCGGGCCGGTCTCGCTGGTGGATACGCGCACCCCCAGTACTTCTCGGTGTCCGTCATTGTTGACTCCGGTGGCAACCAGAACCGCGCACGAGACGACGCGTCCTCCTTCGCGTACTTTCATGGTGAGCGCATCAGCGGCAACGAAGGTGAAAGGCCCGGCATCGTGGAGGGGCCGGTTGCGGAACTGATCCACGTGCTCGTCCAGGTCGGCTGCCATGCGTGAGACCTGGGACTTGGACAGTCCTGTGATCCCCAGGGTTTTGACGAGCTTGTCCATACGGCGCGTGGATACTCCTGCTAGGTAGCAGTCAGCGACCACTGTGATCAAGGCGCTTTCGGAGCGTTTGCGGCGTTGAAGCAACCACTCTGGAAAGTAGGTACCTGAGCGCAGCTTGGGGATCGCCACGTCAATGGTGCCGACCCTGGTGTCCAGGGGCCGGT
>NZ_KV811593.1:0-56058 GCF_001813145.1 Rothia sp. HMSC066G02
TTTTCCGGGTCCGTGACCTTAGAAAGAGGCTCCGTGTCGCCCGTGTGGTAGAAGTAATTCATCGACGCAAAGAAGTACGCCAAGAACGCGTACAAGCCGGCGCGGTCGTAGTTATCCATTCCGGGCTGCTGAATAGGGTACGGCACGTTCTGCGCCGCCTGCGCCTCGGTGGCAGGGCTGAAGCGCCCCTTACGCTCAAACGCCGTATAAACCAGCGGTCCGGAGGAAGGCCCCAAGGTACGGAGCTCATCGTACTTCTCCGTGGGTTCCAGGCGCACAAATTCCTGGTCACGCTTCTTATCGGCCTGGGACTCCGAGCCTGTCCCGTTGAGCAGTTGAGTGCCCCAGCCAAACGCTATCGCGACGAGGGCGGCGCCGGCGAACACGCCAGCTCGTATAAACTTGGCGCGAGAAATCATAGACCTCATGAGCGCTCGTTGCTCGTTGTATCCGGGTCCGCCGTATCCGGGTCCACCAAAGTTATTCGTCATGTTGCTCTCCCCTCCCCTAGCTCAAACTATTTTCTGGGATGAATTGGACGGGCCTCCACTCATTCGTGAATTGCGTGCGTAGAGTCCCGTGTATTGCGCCGTCTCGAATCAGGCCGCGCGTATCAAAATCGGTGATGGGGTACACTTGGTTTGTGTCTTTGCGGTACACCTGAACTTCGGGAAGAATATCGAACCGCACGTTCCATTCCACAATTTTTAGCGTCTCGTCGATGAGGCGCGGTTGCCCTTCCAGCAGGTTCATGGTCAGAATCTGGGGGTTAGGGGTAATGACCCAGCCTTTACCTTCTTCGTAGAGGTCCTGAATGGTGGGGAAGAACATTTCTTCGCTGATATTGTCCATCCTCAGAACTGCCGGTTCCGAGGCGAGAATCATGTAGTTTTGGCAGGCGTAGTAGTAGCCCAGGTAGGGGCGCAGGTTCCTCGCCGCATAGTGCCTCGGCCTGTACCTCACCCCCGGCGCCGGCGCCGAGTAGGCGGGGTGGTCCCGGTTTGCGGGCGTGTAGGGCCCGATCACGCAGTCGGCTACATACGGGTATGTTCCGGTGTAGTCTTTTTCGTCAAAGAGCGCTTGAGTGTCTATGGGCATTCTTTCCCTCCTTGGATTCCATATTTATGAGTTACCGTTTTCACGAGCTGCCGAGGTGGTTCTGGGTTGCTCGGGCGGCGGTTGGGCTTATTGGCTGGGCTTCTTCGCTCGCCTGTATTCGCTTGTCTGTATTTACTTGCCTGTATTTGTTTGCCTGTGGAGGTGCGTGCGCTCCCCCGCAACCGTCTTGAGATTGCAGGTTTGGAATTCTCTACATTTCCAGTCTAGTAAAGCCGCTCCTCAGCCTCCCCGATACAGGCGGCGAATCCAGGGAATCCACAGCATATAGCCAGGAAACAGCCCCGCCCCCTGCCTGCACAGGATTATCCGGGCATGCAGAAAACCCCGCCGGAACGGTACCAAAATACCGCCCCGACGGGGGTTCCTACACTAAAACCGTGTACTAAATCTGTGCACCCAGATTAGGCGCCCAGTGCCTCCAGGCCGGGCAGGGTCTTACCCTCAATGTACTCGAGGGAAGCGCCACCACCGGTGGAGATGTGGCCGAACTGCTCATCCTTGAAGCCCAGGTTACGGACTGCAGAAGCAGAGTCGCCACCACCAATGATGGAGAATGCGTCAGACTCGACGATAGCCTGTGCCACCGCGCGGGTACCCTCAGCGAAGGGAGCAATCTCGAACACGCCAACGGGGCCGTTCCAGAAGATGGTCTTTGCAGCCTTAATCTTCTCAGCGAAGATTTCGCGGGTCTTGGGGCCAATGTCCAGACCCTCAGCCTCTGCACCCAGCTTGCCGCCGGTCAGATCCTCAATGGGACGGATCTCGGTGTTAGCGTCAGCGGAGAACGCGTCAGACCAAACAACGTCCACTGCGGTGATAATCTCGGTGCCCTTCTCGGGAGCTTCCTTCAGGTAACGCAGAACGTTCTCGACCTGGTCCTTCTCCAGCAGAGACTGGCCAACCTCGTAGCCCTGTGCGTATGCGAAGGTGTAGCCCATACCGCCACCAATGAGGATGGTGTCAGCCTTACCGATCAGGTTGTCAATCACGGCGAGCTTATCGGAAACCTTAGCGCCACCCATGACCACAACGAAGGGACGCTCGGGGTCGTTCAGGGTCTTAGCCAGAACGTCAACTTCCTTCTTCACCAGGTCACCCAGGTACGCGGGCAGGCGCTTAGCAACGTCGTAGACGGAAGCGTGCTTGCGGTGAACCGCACCGAATGCGTCGTTCACGTATGCGCCGTTCTCGCCGGTCAGTGCGACCAGCTCGTCAGCGAATTCGCCGCGCTCTGCGTCATCCTTGGAGGTCTCGCGTGCGTCGTAGCGGACGTTCTCAACAACCAGAACTTCGCCGTCAGCCAGGGCTGCTGCCTTAGCCTTTGCGTCCTCGCCTACCAGGTCGGTTGCAACCTTCACGGGCACGGATGCCAGCTCAGCCAAGCGTGCAGCTGCCGGTGCGATGGAGTACTGGGGGTCAACCTTGCCCTTGGGGCGGCCCAGGTGTGCGGTCACGATAACGCGTGCGCCAGCCTTGGCAAGCTTCTCAATGACGGGCAGGGATGCGCGGACGCGGCCGTCGTCGGTGACAACGCCGTCCTTCAGGGGTACGTTCAGGTCGGAACGGACGAGAACGTGGCGGCCTGCGACGCCTTCTTCGAGCAGTTCGGACAGTGCCTTAGCCATAGGAATTCCTCCTGGATAGGTGGGTTTATATACCGTTTCCATCATACCGAATACTAGGGTGTTTGACAGCCTAAAAAATAGCTTTTACATGGTGTTTTTCCGCAGAATATCGCGGATATTGGCACTCTCTAAAACCTATTTTCTTACGGTATTTTTGACTCAAAAAGAGCGACGGAAAATAGTATGTTTATACGTTTTTCAGTGATTTATTCAAGGCCCTTACAAAAGAGTCTTGGTACAGCAAACCCCGACTCCCCCGCTTGATGCGGTGGTGCCGGGGTTCACTATGCGTTAGTTACGCTGGGTGACGCTTACACTCGGTGAGCGTCGTAAGCCTATTGGGGCTTAGAGGGATGCCACAACCTTGTTGGTGAACATCACGAGGCGCGAAACGTAGCCGTACTCGTTGTCGTACCAAGCGATAACCTTCACCTGATCGCCGATGACCTTGGTCAGCGGTGCGTCGAAGACGGTGGAGACGGGCTCACCCTCGATGTCCTTGGAGACGATGGGGTCCTCGTTGTACTTGATGATGCCCTTCAGGGGGCCCTCAGCTGCTGCCTTGACTGCTGCGTTGACTTCCTCAACGGTGACCTCGCGCTCAGCGGTGAAGGTCAGGTCGGTGATGGAGCCGGTGATGGTGGGAACGCGGACTGCGAAGCCGTCCAGCTTACCCTTCAGCTCGGGCAGAACCAGGCCAACAGCTGCTGCTGCACCGGTGGAGGTGGGGACCATGTTCACAGCTGCTGCGCGTGCACGGCGCAGGTCGCGGTGGGGAGCATCCTGCAGACGCTGGTCAGCGGTGTATGCGTGGATGGTGGTCATCAGACCCTGCTTGATGCCGAATGCGTCGTTCAGAACCTTAGCCATCGGAGCGAGGCAGTTGGTGGTGCAGGATGCGTTGGAGACGATGTGGTGGTTAGCTGCATCGTACTGGTCGTCATTCACGCCCATGACGAAGGTGCCGTCGATGTTCTTACCGGGAGCGGAGAGGATAACCTTCTTAGCGCCAGCCTCGATGTGTGCCTTTGCCTTGCTGCCTTCGGTGAAGAAACCGGTGGACTCGAGGACTACGTCAACGCCCAGGTCCTTCCAGGGGAGGTTCTGGGGGTCGCGCTCAGCGAGAATCTTGATTTCCTTGCCGTCAACAACCAGTGCGCCTTCCTTGACCTCAACCTCTGCGTTGAAGCGACCCATGATGGAGTCGTACTTGAGCAGGTGTGCCAGGGTCTCAACATCGGTGAGGTCGTTGATTGCGACGATCTCGAAGCCGACGCCCTCGGTCTGAGCTGCGCGGAAGAAGGTGCGGCCGATGCGGCCGAAGCCGTTGATTGCTACGCGTACGGTCACTGGAGTATCTCCTTGTCAGTGCGTTGGTGGCGGTGTACGAATCCGATGCCTTGTAGGCTCTGGTTTGTCGGATTCGTCCGTGCTCTATGTTGCCCGGTTCGTTCCGCCGTTGTTGGTAACAATCCTACCTTAGTTTGTGTGTGTTTTGGTGTGTTCCATCAAGAAATTTTTGTGAGTTGTGCCATAAAAATCGGCAAAAACCCGTTGTTTTCTGTTGTTTTACGTTGTGTTCGCCCCTAGAAAATGTTGCGATACGGTCAGGGCAACATAAACACACACGAAACACACATTTGCTAAAAACCGCGCCATATCAAGGCAAAATCTGAGGGTAAAAAATACCCTTTCACCTGCGAATGGGTTTCAATGACACCCGATACGCTCGCACACGGTGCAAATTCTCACCCAAAAACAGACGACCCCAAAGTAAGACACACCACAGCCTTAAAGAGGGCTAAATACGCTCCCGATGTACAAATTTGCGCATATTTCGTGTCGCATTTCGTGTCGCCCGCGGCGCATCATACGAAAACACCGCACAAGAACACTGCACGAGTGCACTCGCAGACACACAACACGGGGTCAGCATGGGCACATCGGAAGGCGGCTAGTGCACGATCCTAATAAACGACCAGCGCCACAGCACCCAAACCCGAATGAGCCGACAGCACCGGCGGTAACGCACTCACCAAAAACTCCGGCGCCGAAGAGTCGGCAGCATCATGAACGAGGGAGCTCTCCCCCAGCATCTGCTGAACCTGCTCATACAGCTGCACCGCCTGCGCCGCGTTGCCCACATGATGTACCGCAACCACCTCACCGCGCGGGGTCGCAGTAAGAGAAGAGTTAGCAGGGGCGGCGGCAACAGAGCTTGCGGAGGCAGAGTTGAGCGCCGCCGCATGCTGATGCTCACGGCAGGTCTGCACGGTCACCTCCACCAGGCGCTCCAGGGCGCGCGCCGCAGTGCGGGGGCGCTCCACATACGCCAGCTTACCCTCGGTAATCGTGCCAATCGGCTTAATCTGGAACATCTGCCCCACCATCGCCAACGCCGGGGAAACGCGACCACCGCGGCGCAAGGCATCCAGGGTCGGGATATAAAAGTAGAGCGTGGACTGCTCGCAGACCGACTGAATGTAGTCCACCAGCTGCGCCGCAGTCGGATAGTCAGAGCTCGGGTGGTCAGGGCTCGGAACAAAATCAGAGGAAGCAGAGTTCAGCACCTCCAGGGCACGCACCACCGCGTGTCCGTATGCACCCGCGACCGTGCGGCTATCCACCACGCTCACACCCTTAGAACCCAGGCGGCTCAGGCGGGCACCGGTGCGCGCCGCCTCCACCGTACCCGAGAGCTCACCGGACAGATGCACCGACACCACATGCGTAAAACCTCGCGATGCCAACTCGTCATACACATCAGCAAACACGCCCGGCGCGGGCCCGGAAGTGCTCACCGTCTGACCCATCACGTGCGCAAGCATAATCGCCTCATCCACCTCGGCGGCGGTCAAATCCTGCAGCTGACGATCCGGCTCACCGGGCGTGCGAATAGTCACCGGCATCGGAACCATCACGAAATTGCCGCGAGCGCTCAGGCGCTGCACGAGCTCCGGGTCGAGGGCGGCGGCGCTATCGGTCACCACGGCAATGCGGTTCTCTGCTTTGTTCTCTCGCTCCATATTCCGGCCCTTCTTCCGGTTCGTCAGTGCGTGATTCGATGACGAACCCTCTCCTAGCGTTCCCTGAACATTATGGCACTCATCACTACCGCAGTACAGCAAAGCCCCGCCGCGCCTCCGGCACGTTCCGCAGAACGAACCGAAGCCACAGCGGGGCTTGTACTTTATCTAAGAAACTTCCTTTATCTAAAAAGCTTAGATCACGATGTTCACGAGCTTAGGCGCACGCACAATCACCTTGCGGATCTCGGCGTCACCAATCGAACGCTGAACAGCGGCATCGGCCAGAGCCAGCTCCTGAAGCTCCTGCTCGGAAATATCCTTCGCAACCTCCAGACGAGCCTTGACCTTGCCCTTAATCTGCACGATAGCGGTGACGGTGTCATCCACCAGCAGAGCCGGGTCAACCTCGGGGAAGCCCGCGGTCAGAACCGGGGTGTCGTGGCCGAGAGCGTGCCACATGTCCTCAGCGGTGTAAGGTGCGTACAGAGACAGCAGAATAGCGACAGTCTCAGCAGCCTTACGGACAGCCGGGTCAGCCGCACCAGCACCGGAGTCAATAGCCTTACGGGTAGCGTTCACAAGCTCCATGGTCTTAGCAACAACCACGTTGAACTTGCCATTATCCAGCAGGCCCTGAACCTCGTGCACGGTGCGAGCAATCAGCTTCTGCAGCTCCAGGTCACCGGTGGTTGCGTCAACGCCGGGTTCGCTGGTGACGTCCTGAGCCACACGCCATGCGCGAGCCAGGAACTTCTGCGAACCGGACGGGGAAACATCCGCCCAGTCCACGTCATCCTCGGGCGGGGACGCGAAAATCATGGTGGTGCGGATAGCGTCCACACCGAACTTGTCGAGCTGCTCACCCAGGTTCACGCCGTTACCCAGCGACTTGGACATCGCCTTACCGCCGTTGAGCACCTGACCCTGGTTCATGAGCGCCTTGAACGGCTCATCGTGCTTGATCAGACCCAGGTCGCGAACAACCTTGGTGAAGAAGCGTGCGTACAGCAGGTGCAGAATAGCGTGCTCCACACCGCCAACGTACATGTCGACGGCACCCCACTCGCTCATAGCCTGCGGGTCGAAGGGGCCCTCATCGAAGTTCGGGGAAACGTAACGCAGGAAGTACCAGGAGGAATCCACGAAGGTGTCCATGGTGTCCGAGTCACGGCGAGCCTGCTTACCACACTCGGGGCAAGGCACAATCGCCCAGTCATCGGCAGCTGCAAGAGGCGACTGGCCCTTAGGAGCCAGCTGCTCACCGCGCAGGTTATCGGGCAGCAGCACCGGCAGCTGATCCTCAGGAACCAGAACCTCGCCACAATCCTCACAGTGAATCACGGGGATGGGGGTACCCCAGAAACGCTGGCGGGACAGCAGCCAGTCACGCAGACGGTAAATGACCTTACCCTCACCGGTGCCGGCAGCCTCAACCAGCTCAATAGCCTTAGCGAGCGCCTCAGCCTTCGGCAGGCCGGTCAGCTCACCGGAATTGATGAGCACGCCGTCACCAGCTGCGGCAACACCGCTGGTAGCCGGGTCCTCAGCGCCCTCAACGTCCAGGACCTTCACGATGGGCAGGTCGAACTTCAGGGCGAACTCAAGGTCGCGCTGGTCGTGCGCGGGCACAGCCATAATCGCGCCGGTACCGTAATCGGCGAGCACGTAGTCAGAAGCCCAGACGGGCAGCTTCGCGCCGGTCAGCGGGTTAATCGCGTAGCGGCCGGTGAACACGCCGGTCTTCTCGCGGTCAGAGGACTGGCGGTCAATATCGCTCAGTGCCTTAATATCTTCGCGGTACTGCTCCAGGGCAGCCTTGTGCTCGGGTGCCACGATATGCTCGGCGAACGCCGCATCCGCAGCAACCACGATGAAGGTTGCGCCGTACAGGGTGTCCGGGCGGGTGGTGAACACGGTGAAGGACTCAGCAGCCTGGTCCTCGGTCGCCTCAATCTCGAAGCGCACCTCAGCACCCTCAGAACGACCAATCCAGTTGCGCTGCATGAGCAGAACACGGTCGGGCCACTTGCCCTCCAGCTGCTCCATGTCGTCCAGCAGCTGCTGTGCGTAATCAGTGATCTTGAAGTACCACTGGTTCAGCGACTTCTTAGTCACGGTAGTACCGCAACGCTCACACGCACCGTTCACAACCTGCTCGTTCGCAAGCACGGTCTGATCCTTGGGGCACCAGTTGACCATGGAGTCCTTACGGTACGCCAGGCCCTTCTTGTAGAACTGCTCGAACAGCCACTGAGTCCACTTGTAGTACTCGGGGTCCGAGGTGTGCAGGCGGCGGCTCCAGTCAGCGGCAATAGCGTAACGCTTGAAGGACTCAGCCTGAGTCTCAATGTTCTTGTACGTCCACTCCTTGGGGTGAGTGTCGTTCTTAATGGCTGCGTTCTCAGCGGGCAGGCCGAAGGAGTCCCAGCCAATCGGGTGCAGAACATCGTAGCCGCACTGCTTGAAGTAGCGGGCGTTCATGTCACCAATAGCGAATGCCTCCGCGTGACCCATGTGAAGGTCACCGGAGGGGTACGGGAACATATCCAGCACATACTTGCGGCCCTTGGGGGCGTCACCGGTGGGCTGGAAAACCTTCGTTTCGTCCCAGTAGGGGCGCCACTTGGCTTCCATAGCGCGGAAGTCGTACGCATTTTCGTTGCGTTCGGTCTCTACCTGAGCAGACACAGCGATTCCTTAAATAAAGACAGGTTGATAAAAACTTAACCCTCCAAGTGTAACGCGAAACCCGCACCGCGCCAGAGTTGAGGCCGCCTCGACTACCAAATGGACGGCACCACCCACCCGACCACCCGGCCAGACACCGATGCGTCAGGCAGGTTTCAGAGCCCTTTCAGGCTTCTCCCCTAGAATTAAGAACGGGACTTTGCCGTCCCAGTACCCAACCCCCGAAAGGTACCCATGACCTCCACCGTTACCCCGGACTCCCCCAACACCTCAGTTCTTGAGGGTGTGCCCGGCCCGCTCATTCCCGGCACCCGCCACGACACCCTCATCGGTGACGGTGCGCAGGTGGTCATGACCCGCTACTGGCAGTACGGCAAAGGCATGAACGACGGCACCTTCCCTGAAGGCTCCTACCCCGTGCTGCTCGTGCACGGCTTCCGCGGCGACCACCACGGCCTGGAAATCATCGCGAACTACCTGCTGAAGCTCATCCCGAACGTCAGCATCATCAGCCCCGACCTGCCCGGCTTTGGCCGCTCCGCAGACCTGCCCGAAAACACTCAGGGCAAAGACGCTCAGGGTGCAGACAACATCAACGCGTACGTGGCGTGGCTAAACGACTTTGTGAAGCACACTAACCCCGCCCGCGAGGATGCACAGCCCCTACCGCTGCACCTGGTCGGCCACTCCTTCGGTTCCATCGTCACCAGCGCCTTCGCCGCCGCACACCCGAACTCGCTCGCGCTCCTCTCGCTCATCAACCCGATTAGCGAGCCCGCCCTCGAAGGCAGCCAGCGCGTCGCCTCCCGCCTCGCCTCCCTTTACTACCGCGCCGGCGCGGCACTACCCGAAAAAATCGGCTACCCGCTCCTGCGTTCGCAGCTGATTACCCGCGCCTCCAGCGAAGTCATGATGCGCACCAAAGACAAGGCAATGCGCCGCTTCATCAACGGCCAGCACGCCGCCTACTTCGGCTCCTTCGGCTCCCGCCGCGGAGTGCTCAGCGCCTACGAAGCGTCCATTACGCACACCGCCGCCGAATACGCCGCCGCCATCCGGGTACCCGTGCAAATGCTCGTTGCCGAAGACGACGACCTGGGCACCCCCGAAACGGCTCGCGCCATGTACGCGACGCTGACCTCCCGCAATCTACCCGCGTCTTCGTCCGGCGCCCGCGAGCGCCTGGACATGATCCCTGAAGTCGGGCACCTCATCCACTACGAAACCCCGCATCTGGCCGCGGAACTCATCGCCGATTTCGCCGCCGAACGCTAAGGGAACGAGAAGTAAGGAACCAACATGAAACTCATGGTTGACGCCCGATACACCCGTATCGGCTTCCACGACGGCATCAGCCGCTACACCGCCTCCCTGCTGGGCGCACTCAAAACCCTCATCGACACCGGTGACGAAGCTGCCGCCGACCTCGACCTGACCATGATCATTAGCGACGAGCGTCAGCTGGACATGCTGCCGGATTTGCCGCACGTGAAGATCTGCTCGCCCACCGGCCCGCTCGAACCGACCGCCGCCCTGCAGTTGAACAAGTACGCGCCGGACGTGGTGTTCTCCCCCATGCAAACCATCGGCTCCACCGGACGCAAATTCAAGCTGATTCTCACCCTGCACGACCTGATCTATTACTCGCACCCGACCCCGCCCGGGTTCCTGCCCGCACCGGTGCGCGTGGGCTGGCGACTCTTCCACAAGACCTACACCCCGCAGCGCTTCCTGCTCAATCACGGCGACGCGGTCGTGACGGTTTCTGAGTCGACCGCCTCACTGATTCGTGAGCACGAGCTGACCACCAAGCCGCTGTTCGTGGTGCCCAACGCCCCGCAGCCCGGCAGCGTCGTATCCCGCCAGACCGCGCTGGAACGCGCCACCACCCGCGAAGAGCAGCCCGTCAAGCACCTGGTGTACATGGGTTCGTTCATGCCGTATAAGAACGTGGAAACCCTGCTGCTGGCGATGCGTTCCCTGCCGGATTACCGCCTGCACCTGCTGTCGAAGATGCCGCCGCAGCGTCTGGTGCAACTCACCGACGAGCGCCTCATCGGTGAGAACGTGGAGGTGCACAACGGCGTGAGCGACGAGGAGTACCAGCAGCTGCTCCGCCAGGCGCACGCCCTGGTGACTGCCTCCCGCGAGGAGGGTTACGGCCTGCCCGTGGTCGAGGCTCAGGCTGCCGGTTGCCCCGCGGTGATTAGTGACATCCCGATTTTCCGTGAGATTGCGCCGCACGCCGTGTTCGCGCCGGTTGACGGTGCCCCGGAGGCGCACGCCGCCGATTGGGTGAAGGCAATCCGTTCCCTGGAGGACACCGCCGTTCGCGAGCGCGTGATCATTGACGGCCTGTCGGATGTGCGCCGCTACTCCTGGCGCGACTCGGCACTCAAACTGCTGGAGGTCGTGCGCGGGCTCTAGAGCCTGCGTTGGGCAAAGAAATGCCGCCGTACTCCCCCGGTTCTCGGGAGGGTGCGGCGGCATTCTCGTATTCAATTCATGGTTGCCGGTAGGTGCGTACGGCTTACGGCAATGATGTACAGCGGCGGTTCGCTACACACTTCCTCCGCGCCGACGCAGGGAACCCGCCCTCGCAGAGCTCGGGCACCCTGAGGGCGCATCCGGAAGGTGCAGCCTCACCGCATCGCACCGGAGCAGAGATCCTTAGACCGCAGTAAAGCTACCGGTACGAGCTGCTTCCTTCGCAGCCAGCTCATCCGCGTGACCGTACGCGTAGAAAATCTTCGCGTCATCCAGCTCAGCAAATCGAGCCAGGTAGCGGCACACCGCGCCACGCTGAGCCTTCGTCATCGAGGACAGCAGAACAGGGTCCGGGTGGGTAATACCGTTGTCGCGGCTCGGTGCCGAACTACCGAACTCGGGCTCGTAATCAGAGGTGATATTGGTGAAACTCATCGGTGAGTACCTTTCCTTAGGGCGTTTCTTAGGGCAGCGCCGCAACAATGCAGACGCTACCGGAGGCAACACCGCGAAAAGAACCTACGGAGATCATCGGAAGTCTCTTCGCAGTAGTGGTTGTGATACCTCTAAACTACCCAAGAGCTAATCAATGTTCAAGAACCATCAGGGAACGCCCCCATAGTGGACATGTTCCCGGTTGTCAGGAAGAAATCAGGGGCACCATAGCGGCATGCGACCGCCGAGTTCACCACCGAGCTAAAACCCACCCGAAAGCCAGAGTGAAAGCCAGTGTGAAAGCCAGCCCGAAAAGCAGAAATGCTGCCGCACTCACACAGAGTGCAGCAGCATTTCTAAAAACTAACGATGCAGGCTACGCCATAGTTGCGTAGAGACCGCGCTCGGCATCCTTACGAGCTAGCTCATAAGCGTGACCGTACGCGTAGAAAATCTTTGCGTCATCCAGCTCAGCGAAGCGCGCCAAGTAGCGGTAAACAGCTCCTCGTTCTGCGCTGGTCATGTCGGAAAGCAACACGGGGTCCGGGTGCATGACGCCGTAATTGTGTACAGAAGCAGACCCGCCGCATGCAGGTTCGTATGCGGGGGTGATCATAGTCTGAGTCACCAGTATTCATCTTTCGTTGGTGCGCACGGTTGTGAAGCGTGCGCGAAGTTGAGTGATAGATACTGCCAACACCACCTCGACAAGCGCCGAAATAGTATCCGCAGTGCTGAATATATTACCGTGGATACGGAGACTACGCCAATTAGAATCAGCCAAACCCCAACAAATCTTAGGTGCACACGAATGCATAAAAATTCTGGGGTGCCCTTCCAACGGCACCGCCTAAGCACCCTAAACTACAGCGCTCTGCCCTGCTTTACTCTCCTGCTTTTTCTCCCCTGCGAGGTTATGTTCCTCTGCATCCTCAGCGTCTTCATCCTCACCGTCAAGACCCAGAAGAGCCGTCACCATCGGCAAAGGATTGAACTCGCTCAGCTGACCCGTGCGGTCCACCTTGCGCATCATGAACGCACGCTGCAAACGCCGCTGAGTCCACGGCGAAAGCACCATCATCAGCAGCGCCTCCACCACAAAAATGCCGACCAGAATCCACAGCAGCAGATCCGAAGAACCCGCCTGCTCACGCAGCTGCTGAGCATCCGCCACCAGACGGTCAAAACCCTCCGAATGTAGGTGCGACGTATCAAGTCCCGTCAACGCGGACAGGCTCACCGGCGACGCCACATTCAGTAGCACCGACAGCATCAGCAGAAGCACCGCATACAGCCCGTAATGCATGGTGCGCATCCACTTCTTCACGCGCGCAAAACCGCGGTTCAGTTCCGCACCAATATCGGTGAAAGCCGCCGCTTTCTGCGCCTGCTCACCCGCCGGCATCATGTGCGGCACCAGACGGTGCGCAAGCATCAACGGCACCGGCGAGCACGCATCAAAATACTGCATGTGACTATTCACCGACGGGCCCGGCAGGGTCACAAAGCTGACGTCTACATCGGCGGGCTGAGTAATATTCGACCTACCAATACTGTCACCACGAGCGGAAATCTCGCACCGGTCAGCCACATCAAGATCCTGCAGCATCGGCGCGTAGGCGCGCACATACAGGTGGCAGGCGCTACGCACCGACATCATGAGCACCAGAATCAGCGCGCCCCAAAACGCCACGGAGGCGGCGGTCAGCTCAGGGACCGCGCCCTCAACACGCAACTGAGCCAGCAGCAGCATGAACACCGCGTACAGCATGAAAACGCCGTGCACGAAGAGCAACGGAATCAGCCATTTCACGTAGGCGCGTGTGCCGTACGGGTTGACCAGGCGCGCATCCGCCAGACGCACATCAGCCGGACTCTTTGCGGAGGGAGTTTCGGAGGCGCTGTCCCGGGCACTCTTGCGGCCAATACGCGCCCTACCCTTGAAGGTACCCGGCACGCTCACAACCAGCGGCACCACACTCAACGCCAGGGGTACCAGCATCGCATAGTGCAGTAGCGAACGGTACGGGCCAAACAGCAGGGACGCCTCCACCAGCCAGGAGAACGCCGCGACCGCGCTCACCCACAGCAGCATGGAGCGGTTACGGTAGCCGCCCGCAGCATCCAGGTGCCCCGGAATGTCGTTGCGGTCACTAGCGATAATGCTAATCGGGACCACGCCACTACCCAGGCCGTAGAAGAAACGAATCGGCTTCTTACCCGCCGCTGCACGACGGCGCAGAAGCTCATAGCTCAAATAGCCGCCCTGCGAATGGGCAATAATACCCACCGCGTCGCTACGGGAACTCAAATCGTCCAGCTGACGATCCAGACGCGCATAAATACGCTCCAAATCGCGCGAGTCCGGGCTGGTCGCCGTCTGAATCAGCTGAGTCGAAATAGCCTTCATCAGCTCCCACAGTTCGCGGGCACGACGAGCCAAAACCCAGCCCACAATACCCAGGCCGAGTGCCGCCGCCAGACCCGTAAATGCACCCTGCGGAGTACCCAGAGACGCCACAAAAGCATCACGGAACGTCATGAGCGCCATAGCCGCCAACACCAGCCACAGCGCCACGTTCACGAATCGAGCAGTAGAACGTAACAGGTGCCCGGCACGCTCACGCCAGGTCGCGCCGGGGCGCTCATAGTAGAAGCAGAACATCAAAAACAGCGGCAAAACCGACGCCAGCCAGGGCAAATGCTCCTTCAACGGGCGGTAATGCCGGGGCCGCCAGAAGCCCTCCTGAAAAAGGAGGCTGCGGCGAGCGACCGTGTGAACTGGGCGCGGCTTCGGCTGAGGCAGGCGCGGCAGCTCAAGATTAGGCAGCTCGATATTCGGGAAATCGATGTTTGGGAGCTCTACCTTGGGAAGCTCAATTTTCGGCAGATCAATCTTAGGCAGTTCCACCTTGGGTAACTCCACTTTGGGCAGCTCTACCTTGGGCAGCTCTACCTTCGGAAGTTCAACTTTCGGCAGACTGATTCTTGTAGATTCTTTGGGCTCGGAGGCTTCGGCGAGTTCTTCCTGCGCGGAGTTCTCCTCAATCTGCGGGCTTTCCTCAACCGGGTCGGCTGGGTACTCCGTGCGCTCAATTGTCAACGAATACGTCAACTCGCTGTGGTGGCTCAGCGGGTTCACCTCAGCGGCAGGCGGGAGGGTATCACCGTCAGGAATCACCTCAACACGAACCCGCGCAGAAGCCTCCGCGGCGGAGTTCTCTTCGGAGAGCGCGACAGAATCTGTGTTCAGCGCCAGCAGAGTCTGCACACTATGCGCCACAGGCTTGCCAAAATACGCGAGCGTCTCGCCGTGATTCTGGTAGCCGATACCGTGAACCAGCAGCACCGCCGCATCATGGTGCTGGCCCTTGCGGTGCAGGGCACTCTTCGGGTGCGCAGAAGCATACTTCGTCAGCCGCTGCTGCTCACCGTCAGGCAGCGCACTACCCTTCAGCAGATGAGGCACCTTCGACACGCCTCTCACCTCCTCGCCTCTGCGCACAACGCGCTCGCAAACCCGCGTGCTCAACGCCCAACCCGGGGCAAAAACCGCCCCTCACTAGAACACTACAGCACGACTAGAAAATCACAGCACGTCCAGGCCGTCACAGCGAATCTGAACCGGGCGCTCCCCCACGTTCTTCTTCAACGCCGCAATCGTTGCACGCGTAGCACGCAACTCACGGGTCACCTGCTGCGCAATGCCATACGAGAAAAACATCAGGGTACGCCAATCGCCCTGAACCGGCGCCTCCTCAGAATCCTCCTCAAGAGACTCCGACCAGGCAAAATACCCCTGATCCAGAGGAACCGGACCCACAATACGCAACTGCTCACGCACCCGCTCCGGCAACGCAGAAGAGCCCAAGAACTCCTCCATGAAGGCGCGAACATCCGCCTCCGCACCGGTCACCGCAGCCGTACGAACCGCCGGAGGCAGACCCGTCTGAGCGCGCTCCTCCAGCTCCCGGCGAGCAAACCACGCCGGATCCCAACGCACCAGCGCCTGCTCCACCGGCGACGGCGAAGCAGTCGTCACCACCGTGCCCTCAAGAGCCGCCGGACGAACCAACGCCGCCGCGTTCAGCCAGCGACGCAACGCCGCCTCCGGGGCACGCAACGAATCAAAACGAAGCATCTTATCAGCGTCCAAAAGAAGCGCCGCCGCATAGCCGCCAAAAGCCACCGGCTCAGCACCCGGAGTCGCCACCACCAACGCAGGCTCAGGACCAACCGACGCCCGCACATGGTCACCCGCCGAAGAAATCACCGGAACATTCGGGAACGCACGACCCAACTCCTCAGCAGTACGAGTCGCACCCGCCGCCGAATAACGCCAATGCGTAAAACCGCACTCAGAACAACGCCACTGCTGCGCCAAATGGCCGCACCACGAACACGACGGAACCGACGAACCCGAAGCCACCGACAAAGGTCCGCTACACTCGCCACAACGCGCCGGCATGCGGCAACGCTCACACGAAAACGACGGAATATAACCGCTACGCGCCACCTGCACCAACACAGGACCACGCGCCAACGCCCGACGAGCATGCTCAAACGCCAGGTGCGGAATACGCGCCATCGCCGCCAACGGGTCACGCGCCAACTCAAACTCCGAACCCGTCGAAAAAATACGCGGCGAAAAATCGCGCACCAGCGCACGCGGCGCACGCACATGAGACGCCCAGCGGGTACGCACCAGACGCGCCGCTTCACTACTCATGCTGAACCCGGCAAACAGCGCCGCAGTATTCTCAGCAGAAGCACGCAGAAGCAACACATCACGGGCATGACAGTACGGGGCGCGCTGCTCCACCAGCGAAGAATCGCCGTCATCCCAACACACCACCAGGCCCAGGTTCGCCACCGGCGCGTAGGCCGCCGCGCGAGTACCAATCACCACCGGCACCTGCCCCAAGCGCGCCTTCACAAAACCGTGATAGCGAGTATGCGGAGTCGAATCAGAACTCAAACGCACAAACGAGTCAGCCGGCAGACGCTCGGCGAGCGCCGCCTCCAGAAGATCCAGGTTCTTAGCGGTCGGAACCACCGCAATAGCGCCGCGACCACTGGCAGCAGCAGCCGCGAGTGCGGTCGCCAAAACATCCGCCCACGTGTGCTCCAGGTGGCCGGGAAGAACCGTCATCACGGCGCGGGTCGCGGCACCGGCGGCAACATCTTCAATGAACTCCGCGCCGTTCTCGTAATCGGAGAAGACGGAGGCGGCATCCGGCGCGTCCGGGTTCAGCGTCGGCGGGTCCAGCACGAAGGGTGCGGGCGCGCCGGGGGTGGCAAGCCAAGCGTACGGGTCGGCAGTGCTGGAGGCGGCGGAGACGGCATCAGGCTCAGATTCCGCACACTCAGGTTCCGCGATTTCGGGAGCGTTTTCCTGCGACTTCTCCCCCGCGCTCGCCGGGGTCATCTCGGGAGTGTTCTCCGGGGTGTTCTCGGGGGTATTGGAAGTACTTACCGGGGCAGAATCACCCAAATACGCCGACTCGTAACCCGGCAGAAGAGGCGCGTACTTCTTATCCAGGGCGGCAATGCGCGGCGGCACAGCCAGGCGCAACACGTTCGCCACCGTGGAGGCGTAACGGTCGGCAAGCGCCTCAGCAAGCGCAAAAATTTCGGGCGCAACAGACGGCACACGCGACAGCACCGACTTGATCGGCAACAGCGAGGTACGCGTCCAATCGGTCGTGGCGGCGCGCTCCTCAATGTAACCGGTCAGCTCGTGACCGTTGAACAGCACGCGCACGCGGGCGCCGGGCACCGCATCCTCACTCAGCTCGGCGGGCACACGATAATCAAACGTGCGGTCCACCTGCGGCAGGGTGCTATCCACGCGCACACGCGCCACAGGGTTCGGCACGCCGCTCGCCTCCAACTCGGCGGCAACGTTTACCGGCTCCGGGGCAGCCGGAATCAGGGCATCACGAAGAGCAGGAAATCCCTGCAACAGGTCAAGCTGTTGCAGGGATTCCTGCTGGGCACCCAACGGTGCCGAAGAGTTCGATTCAGAACTGCTCTGAGTCACCCGAATCTGCGTGCTCCTCTACCCTGACAGATATTAGGAGGAGGACACTGCCGAACGCAGTGCATCCACGCGGTTCAGGCGCTCCCAGGTGAATTCCGGCTCGGTACGACCGAAGTGGCCGTGAGCTGCGGTCTTCTTGTAAATCGGGCGGCGCAGATCCAGTTCGTTAATGATTGCCAGCGGGCGCAGGTCGAAGACCTCACGCACAGCCTTCTCAATCTTGATCGGGTCGACCTTCTCGGTGCCGAAGGTTTCAACGTACAGACCGACCGGCGCTGCCTGGCCGATAGCGTACGCAACCTGAACCTCGGCGCGGTCGGCAAGACCGGCACCCACAATGTTCTTCGCAACCCAACGCATTGCGTACGCTGCGGAACGGTCCACCTTCGACGGGTCCTTACCGGAGAACGCGCCACCACCGTGACGAGCCGAACCGCCGTAGGTGTCCACAATGATCTTGCGGCCGGTCAGGCCCGCGTCACCCACGGGGCCACCCTGAACGAAGCGGCCAGCGGGGTTCACAATGAACTTGGCGTTGGAGGAATCCAGCTCGACGCTACCCAGAACCGGCGCGATAACGTGCTTCTCAATGTCTGCACGCAGGTCAGCCAGGTCGTAGCTTGCGGTGTGCTGGCTCGAAACAACCACGGTATCCACGGAGACAGGCACGTTGTTCGAATCGTAGCCGAGGGTCACCTGAGTCTTGCCGTCGGGGCGCAGCTCGGTCAGCAGGCCGTCCTTACGGACCTTGGTCAGACGCTCAGAGAGGCGGTGCGCCAGCCAAATCGGGGCGGGCATCAGCACGTTGGTCTCGTTGGATGCGTAACCGAACATGATGCCCTGGTCGCCCGCACCCTGGCGGTCGTACTCGTCAGCAGCAATGCCCTGACGAACCTCGAGGGACTCGTACACGCCGGCGTTAATGTCCGGGGACTGCTCGCCAATGGACACGGACACGCCGCAGAACTCACCGTCGAAGCCGCGGGTAGAGGAATCGTAGCCGATACCCAGAATGGTCTCGCGCACGATGGAGGGGATTTCGACGTAGCTGGAGGTGGTCACCTCACCAGCAACATGCACCTGACCGGTGGTTACCATGGTCTCCACAGCAACGTTCGCTGCGGGATCCTGGGCAATAATGCCGTCAAGGATGGCGTCAGAAATCTGGTCACAAATCTTATCGGGGTGGCCTTCAGTCACCGACTCGCTGGTGAATAGGCGCAGATGGTTATTACTCACGGTTTCCACTCTACTGGTTGAGGGCGCGCGAAGATAGCGCGCTCGTAATGATGACGGTTTCCTTCAATTATGACACGTTTGTTAAGCGCCATTACGAGGCGGGGTGCTGCGTTCACACCCCGGGCGGGCCTTCACTCAGCGCCAGCCAGAGGATTAGGTCAGCGCCGCCAGAATCTTCTGAGCCAACGCCGGACCAATACCCGGCACCGCCGTCAGCTCCTCGGCGCTCGCCTGCTTAATCTGAGCCACCGACCCGAAGTGCTTAATCAGCGCGGCACGCTTCACCTCGCCCAAACCGGGCACCTCATCCAGGGCGGAGGCGACCATCGCCTTACCGCGCTTGGAACGGTGGAAGGTGATAGCGAAACGGTGCGCCTCATCGCGGATGCGCTGCACCAGGTACAGCGCCTGCGAAGTACGCGGTAGTACGACCGGGTAGTCGTCGTCCGGTAGCCACAGTTCCTCCAGGCGCTTAGCGATGCCGGCAACGTACACATCCGTAATGCCCAAATCGCTCAACGCGGCGGAGGCGGCAGCCACCTGAGGCGGGCCGCCGTCCACGAGCACCAGGTTCGGCGGGTAGGCGAACTTCGCCGGCTCGGGCGTGGAGGCGTCAATCTCGCCGGAGTGCACGGGGGCTGCTTCGCGCTCCGCCTGCTGCGCCAGATGCCTCTTGAATCGGCGGGTGATGACGTCGTACATACTGGCGGTATCGTCACGCGCGGCGTCGCCGGTAATGCTGTAGGTGCGGTAGGCGTTCTTTGCGGGCATGCCGTCCTCAAAGACAACCATGGAGGCGACCACGTTCGTGCCCTGCACATGCGAAATGTCGTAGCACTCGATGCGCAGCAGCGGGTCCGGTAGTTCCAGCGCTTCCTGCAGCTCCACGAGGGAGGCGCTACGGGTGGTCAAATCACCGGCACGGCGGCTCTTGTGCAGGGTCAGCGACTGGCGCGCATTCTCGGCGACCGTCTTCATGAGCTCTGCCTTGTCGCCGCGCTGCGGGACGCTAATCTCCACGGGCCCGCCGCGCACCTCCGCCAGCCAGGACGCCAGCTGCTCCTTATTCTCGGGCTCCACCGGCACGAGCACGGAACGCGGAATATCGTAGCTGTTCAGGCTCTTCTCGGCGTCCTTCTGGGAGGCGAGGCTCGCCGCAATATCGCTGTACACCTGCGCGATCAGCTGCTCGATGAGCTGCGCGTCGGTGCTGTCGTTGACCTTCTCCACAATCCAGCCGCGCTGGCCACGAATCCTGCCGCCGCGCACGAAGAACACCTGAACGGACGCCTCCAGGTCGTCCTCCGCGTAGGCGAATAGGTCGGCATCCACGGTCGCGCCAAGCACCACGGCGTTACGCTCAAACGCCTTAGTCAGCGCGGCAATATCGTCACGAAGAATCGCGGCGCGCTCAAAGTCCATATCAGCTGCGGCGGCTTTCATTTCCGCGGTCAACTGGGCGATATGCTTCTCAGCGCCACCACCCATAAACCGGGTCAGCCCGCGCGCCAACTTGCGGTGCTCCTCGGCGCTAATCTTGCCCACGCACGGCGCCGCGCACTTATCGATATAGCCGAGTAGGCACGGCCGGCCGCTATTCTTTGCGCGGTTAAACACGCCGTTCGTGCAGGTACGCACCGGGAAGACGCGCAGCAGCGCATCCAGGGTTTCACGAATCGCCCACGCCTGCGAATACGGGCCAAAATAGCGCACGCCCTTACGGCGCTCGCCGCGGGTCACCATGGCGCGCGGGTACACGTCATTGACGGTAATCGCCAGGTACGGGTACGACTTATCGTCGCGGAACGCAATGTTGAAGCGCGGCGAAAACTCCTTAATCCAGGTGTATTCGAGCTGCAGGGACTCCATCTCGCTCGCCACCACGGTCCACTCAACGCTCGCCGCCGTATGCACCATCGCGTAGGTCTTCGGGCTCAGCGTCTGCGGGGACGCAAAATAGTTGTTGAGGCGGTTGCGCAGGTTCTTCGCCTTACCCACGTAGATGACGCGGCCGTCGGCATCGCGGAAACGGTAAACACCCGGGTCGGTGGGGATTTCGCCGGGGGCGGGGCGGTAGCTGGAAGGCTCTGCCATGGGTACTTTCTCCTCGCTCTACTGGGCTTTCTACTGGACTTTCTGCGGGGTTGCCGCTGCTGGGGCTACCGGGGGCATCCCAGGCTCGCGCATACGACAAACCGCGCATCCTACACCCATCTCCCCCATAACGCGGGGGTCGGTGCGTGAATGCGCGGTTTAAGTCTACGCGGTATAGGCGGCGAGTGCCCTAGCCTGCGTCACGTGCGGCTGAGGGCGAAACGTTGTACTCATGCTTTCGCGCCTGACCGGACAGCTGAGCAATCTCATCCATGATCGTGTCGGTGGTGACGCGGCGCTGCTTGCCGGTCATCTTCTCACCGGTCTTCTCAAAGTAAAGCGGCTTGCCCACACGAATCGTGAAGCGGCGCGGGTAAATCATGTTCGAGCCGGGCTTCTGCAGGCGGTCGGTGCCAATCAGACCGACCGGAACCACGGGCGCGCCGGTCATGTGCGCCAGCCACGCCACACCAATCTTGCCGCGGTACAGGTAGCCGTCGCGGGAGCGGGTGCCCTCGGGGTAAATGCCGAAGACCTTACCCTCCTGTAGCTTCTCCAGGGCAATGTCGAGTGCCTTGAGCGATTCGGAACGGTCGGAGCGGTTCACGGGAATGATGTCCACGGCTTCGAAGAATGCCTTCATCATCTTGCCGCGCGGGCCGGGGGTATTCACGTACTCAGCCTTGGCGAGGAACGCCACGCGGCGCGGCATCATGGCAGAAATAATGATGGAGTCCAGGAAGGACAGGTGGTTGGAGGCGACAATCACCGGGCCGGTGGCGGGGAAGTTTTCGAGTCCGGTCACGCGGGCGCGGAAGACGGTGCGCAGGATTCCGGTGACTGCTTTCTGGGTGGATTTGTAGAGAAGCACGTGAACTCTCCTGAGGTGCCGATAGATTGCGGGCTGTGGTGGCGGGCTGCCGTGGGTGCGGGGTGAGTGGCCCCTTCTGAGGGTACACCGTGTGGGTGCACAGAATCTGTACTGAAAAAATTTGTACTGTGTTTAGTAGTACCGAGTTTTATTATTCCACACCCGAGTGTAGGAACGTGAGGGGTGCCGCATTCCCCTTCCACATGCTGGGATGCGCCTCCCACCAATAATTCCGGCAAGATTTCCGGTAGAAGCTCAAGTAGAAGCCCGAGTAGGAACCCGAGTAAGAGTCCTGATTGAGGGAGCCTGCATAGCTTCCGCCCTATGTCCCCCCGTTACAGGCGGAAAAGCGGCACGGAAGCTAAGGATTCAACCTCAACGTAACATTCGAACTTTTTTGCCTTGTAACTGTGGCTTTTATGCCTGAATACGCCTGTCATATTGTGACGATACGTCAGCAAAGTTTCGTAAATACGCATTTAATATGCAAAAATGAGAGCAGGGTGGGCTGTCGCACCTCCCTCAAGGACGATTCACCCTGAACATAGTGAGCCGCCCCTCCAGCGGATGTGCGTCGGAACCACTCCACCTACACAATCCACGCACACTGGAGACATACACTATGGCTACAAAACCCGTCTCGCGTGCGCAGGCAGCAAAGATTGCCCGCCGCTCAGACACGGTCGGTGCCTATGCCGGAAAAGGCTGGGTACAGGCTGTTGCGTTTGTGATGCTCCTGGGCTTCACCATCATGGCAGTCCTTGCAATGCGCACCTACGCACTCTCCATGCCGCTCCCCGACAAAATCGTCGGCAACGACGGCAAAACTATCGCAACCCAAGAACAGATTCTGCACGGTCAGGAACTGTTCCAGGGACGCGGCCTGCAGCAGTACGGATCCGTCCTCGGCCACGGTGCTTACCTCGGCCCCGACTACACTGCAGAATACCTGCGCCTGACCACCGATGCTGCCGTCAAGGAGTACCGTGAACAGGGCAAGCAGGACCCCCGCGAGCTCGTCAAGAACGAGTGGCGCAAGGAGAACAAGTACGACGAGCAGACTAAGACCATCACCTGGTCCGCTGGTGAGACCAAGGGCTACCAGCTCATGCTCAAGCACTACCGTGAAACCCTCATGAAGGGTGACACCTCGCAGGGCCTGTTCCCCAACGCCATTAAGAACGACGAAGAACTGCACGACATCGTCGCATTCTTCGGCTGGACCGCATGGGCATCGGCGGCAGACCGCCCCGACCAGCCCTACTCCTACACCAACAACTGGCCCTCCGAACCCAACGTGGACAACAAGCCCACCGCGGATTTGATGGTCTGGTCGGCACTCTCCCTGATTGCCCTCATCGGTGGTACCGGTCTGATGTTCGCCATCTACGGCCGCTGGTCCCGCGCTATCGGCTGGCACGCGGAAGAGGCACCCGTCCTCGACTTCCGTCAGCCCGACGAAGTTCGCCTGACCCCCTCGCAGAAGGCAGCCTGCCTGCTCTTCGCAACGATCCTGGTGCTGTTCCTGCTGCAGGCTCTGGTGGGTGCGCTCACCGAGCACTACCGTGAAGAACTCACCGGATTCTTCGGTATCGACATGGGCCAGTTGCTGCCCTACACGGTATCTCGAACCTGGCACCTTCAGCTCTCCCTCTTCTGGACCGCAGGCGCGTTCCTGGCGGGCGGTATCTTCATCGCCCCGCTGATTACCCGCCGCGAACCCAAGAAGCAGGGCCTGCTCACCTACGTTCTCATCGGCGCCGTGGTCTTCGTGGTCCTCGGCTCGCTGCTGAACGAATGGTTCTCTCAGAAGGGCCTCATCCCCAAGGAATTCACCGGCTTCTTCTCGCAGCAGTGGGAGTTCCTGGACCTGCCGCGATTCTTCCAGATCCTGCTCACCGCGGGTATGTTCATCTGGATTGTCATCGTCTGGCGTACCCTCTCCGCTCGCCTGAAGGGCTCGAAGAAGACCTCCCTGCCGTGGCTGTTCCTCTTCTCCGGCCTCGCTATCCCCATGTTCTACGCGGTCGGCCTGCTCGCAGGTCAGCGTACTCACGTGACCGTCGCCGAATTCTGGCGATTCTGGGTGGTTCACCTCTGGGTGGAGGACTTCCTCGAACTTTTCACCACCGTCATGGTGGCGTACATCTTCGTGCTGCTCGGTGTGGTCCGCGAGCGCATCGCGATCTCCATCATCATGATGGACGCTGTGCTCTACTCCGTCGGTGGTGTGATCGGTACTCTGCACCACACCTACTTCGTCGGTACCCCCTCCGAACAGATGGCATTCGGTGCGTTCTTCTCGGCTGCTGAGGTTATCCCGCTGACCTTCCTGACCGTTGAGGCGTGGGGCTTCATGCAGCTGGGTGCTCGCCAGTACTCCAACCGCACCAAGCCTTTCCCGCACCGTTGGGCTGTTATGTTCCTGATTGCTGTGGGCTTCTGGAACTTCCTCGGCGCAGGTGTGTTCGGCTTCCTCATCAACCTGCCGATTGTGTCCTACTTCGAGATTGGTACGGCACTGACCGCAAACCACGCACACGCCTCCATGATGGGTGTGTACGGTATGCTCGCGATTGCGTTCGCGGTGTTTGGTCTGCGCTACCTGCTCCCGGAGAACAAGTGGCCGGAGAAGGGTCTGAAGTTCTCCTTCTGGACTCTGAACATTGGTCTGCTGTGGATGTCCTTCATCTCGCTGCTGCCGCTGGGTATTGCTCAGCTGTACAAGTCCGTGGGTGAGGGCTACTACGAGGCTCGTTCCTTCGCGTTCATTCACGACGGTGCTTCCGCCGTGATGGGTTGGATGCGTATGCCCGGTGACGTGATCTTCCTGGTCGGCATCATCCCGCTGATTAAGCTGGCGCTGCTGGGTATCAAGGAGATTTTCTCCAAGAACGCTAAGGAAACCGTCCTGGAGCTGCCCGAACCGCCGCTGTACGAGGTGGTTGAGGACGCTCGCATCGCAGAGTTCGCCGGCGCTCAGGCTGCCGAGGAGCTGCCCGAGCAGACCAGCCCCTACCGTAGCGATCGTCGAGGCTAACCATGCCTGAGCAGATTGCTGGAGTTTCTTTCCTCGTGTGGCTGGCCTGCGTGTACGCGCTCGGTCTGGTCGCCGTGGGTTGGGGCTTCGATATTCTCGCCAAGCGCACCAGCCAGCGCATGGTGGCGGCGCGAACCTTCGGGTTCACCTACCACCAAGAGAGCGACGCGTGGCTCTGCCCCGAAGACCAGTGGCTGTGGGCGACCGCATTCGACTCGGATAACCGAGTGATGCGTTACCGCGCCAAGCCCAGCGTGTGCAACACCTGCCCGATTAAGGACAGCTGCACCGTCTCGGCGAACGGCCGCGAGCTCACCCGCGAAGTGGATGAATGGCCCTACTCCGAGTCGGGTCGTTTCCACCGCGGGCTGGCGGTTGCCGTGTCGCTGCTGGGCGTGGTCATGCTGATTGGTGCCGCTATCGTCTGGCACTCCCCGCTGGAGCTTCTGGTGGAGGGTGCCGCCGCGGTGGTCTGCCTGTCGCTGACCTACCCGCTGGCCGTGAAGCTCATGCGTTCCCCCGCGAACTTCGAGAACGATCCGAAGCATATTCACGCATCCACCGCTGACGAATCGGTGAACGTGAAGATGGACCGTTTCGCGGCGAAGTGGGGTGGCGTGTCGAATGAGCGTAAGCGCCGTACCGAGCAGACCCGCAAGCAGATGATTGCGGAGGCAACCCTGCCGGTTCGTACCTCTGCCCTCGACCCGGACCGCCCCGCATGGAGCGGTACCGGCACCTCGGTTAAGCGACTGCACAAGACCACGAATGAGGTCCTGCAGGAGCAGAACCTGGCTGAGGTTGAGGCTGCCGAAAAACTGGCAGAGCAGATGGCGAAGAAGTAGCGCTGCACAAGTTTTTCCGTTCCGGCGGCTGACCGGTCGATTGGTCCCGTCTGTTAGCTTCGGCGGCCACCCCGTGTGGAATTCTCTTTTATTCCTCTTTTGAGTTTTCCATGCGGGGTGCCGCTAAAGCACCGACCGCCGCGAGGTACGCCGGGACGGAAAATTCCCCTCCCAAAACTCCCCCACACACAGCCCGGTACCGGGCACCCCCTACTACCTGCACCGTACGAGGCGCGGGCAGGTGGGCACACATACCGTCCTCCCCCAATATTTGTGAAGGAAAACCATGGATCCCGTCACTCTGGCAACTATCCTCATCCCAGTTGCCGTCATTGTTCTTTTTATTCTGATTCGTATGTTCCGCGTCATCCCCGAATACGAGCGTGGCATCTCTTTCCGCTTCGGTCACCTGCGTTCGGAGCTGAAGCCCGGCCTGAACGTCGTCTTCCCCCTCGTTGATTCCCTGCAGCGCGTTGATATGCGTGTTATCACCCTGACCATTCCCCCGCAGGAAGTCATCACCAAGGACAACGTTCCCGCCCGCGTGAACGCCGTGGTCCTCTTCCGCGTGACCAACGCCAAGAACGCGGTGCTTGAGGTTGAGAACTACCCGATTGCCACCAGCCAGATCGCGCAGACCACCCTGCGTTCCCTGCTCGGTCGCGTTGACCTGGACACCCTGCTCGCACACCGCGAGGACCTGAACGAGGACCTGCGTTCCATCATCGGTTCGCGCACCGAGCCGTGGGGTATTCAGGTGGAGCTCGTCGAAATCAAGGACGTTGAGATTCCCGAGGCTATGCAGCGCGCCATGGCTCGCGAGGCTGAGGCTGAGCGTGAGCGCCGCGCAAAGATCATTTCGGCACGCGGTGAGCTGGAGGCTTCCAGCGAGCTGAAGGAAGCATCCGACATTCTGAGCCAGTCCCCCGCCTCCCTGCAGCTGCGTTACCTGCAGACCCTGCTGGAGCTGGGTGCCGACCAGAACTCGACCGTGGTCTTCCCGCTGCCCATGGACGTGATTGGCCCGCTCATGGGTGCGCTCAAGGGCGAGAGCAAGTAGGCTACTCCCCTTCCCTGATGTACTAGCCTGAAGTACTAGCCGCGGCGGCTGACCCGCAACGGTGAGAAACATAGAAATATCCCGTGCAGATGAGAGTATCTGCACGGGATATTTCTATACGGGATTTACACTCCATGCCTTCAAGCGGAGCCCCGAAGCCCGGGAGGAAAGCGTTTGGCCCGCCGGGGGGGGGTGGATGAGGTGGTTGCGGCGGGCCAAACTGGTCGGTTACACGCCGTAGAGGTGCGGGCGCGGCAGGTACATCAGCCAGTTGGGTGAGGGCCGGAATCCTGCCGCAAACGGTTTTCACCGACGCCTTAAGCATAACCGGCACAACCACCGAACCGTCGGTAGCTTGAGTGAAGCATCAATCACCCATCTCACGCCATGCCGGGGCGGTATTCAGCCCAAAAATCGGCGCCTATCATCTAGCGCAGCGCCCGGCAAACTAACGCAATGCTCGGTGCGCCTGGTCAAAGAACTCACGCTCGTACACGCACGCCGACAGGTACGCCCGCGCCGCGCGCACACGCTGAGCCGGTGAAGCCGTCTCAAACGCACGCTCCACCTCCGCGAGGCTACGCGCCACCTCCGCGGCGAACTCTTCGCCACCGTACATGCTCAACCACTCCGCGTACGGGTGGTCCGCATGATTCTGCGAGGAGAGCACAGCGCCCACCTCTTCGTACAGCCAGTAGCAGGGCAAGATAGCGGCGGCACCGACCACGTAATCATCACCGGCAGCGGAGGCACGCAGGAAATTCGTGTACCCCATCGTAATCGGTGAGGGCCCACCCAGACGCGCACGGTTCGCCAGCCAGCCCTCGTGCAGCTGCGATTCGGCGGCAATCGCCTCGTGCGCACCGGCGGCCCAGTGCACCTGCGCCTCAGCGGTGTCAGCACGCGCCGAGAGAGTCGCGAGCGCACGCGAATAATCCCGCAGGTAGAGGGCGTCCTGGTCCAGGTAGAAGGCGAACAGGTCCTCGTCGAGGGTGCCATCACCGAGGGCACGCACGAAGGGCAGGTCCAGGATCTGGTGCCAGGTTTCGCCACCGGCTGCCCAGAGGGCGGCGGTCCAGGGTCCGGCGGGCTTTACGACGGCTTCACCGGCGGGCACGGGGCTGACCGGCAGCAGACGCTCCGGGCTGGTGCCGTCCAGAGTATTGCCCTCAGAGTCGGTGGTGGCGAGCAGGTGATGCCACGGGTACGCGGAGGCGGCAGCCTCCAGACGGCGGGCACGGGCGGCGTGGTCCACCGGGCCGTGGCCCTCACCGGAGCCGACCTGCAGACCGGCACCTGCGGCGATGGATTCGTGGAGCCAGCGGGTGCTCCACTGCAGGGCGCGGTGGGTGTCTTCGCTGGTCAGAACGCTCTGCTCTGCGGTGTACTCTGCGGCTTCAGTGTGTTCTGCGGCTTCGGTGTGCTGGAGCAGTTCCACGCCCAGGCGGGTTGCCAGCGAAGAGGACAGGGAGCATCCGGTGCCGTGCGTATTACGGCTGTCCAGGCGCGGGGTGCGCACGTGCGCGCAGGTGCCGTCCGGGAAGACCGCGGTGTTACCGGCGTCCTGACCGCACAGGTGGCCGCCCTTCACAATCACGGTGGTTCCGGTCGCCGCCGCAAGGTTTGCCGCCTGCTCATGCGCCTCATCAAAGGTCTGGGCGGGCTCCTTCTGGCAGAGCACGGCAAGCTCCGGGATGTTCGGGGTAATCACGTCCACGAGCGGCACGAGGTCACGTAGCGCCTGCTCCGCTTCAGCCTGCAGCAGGCGGTCACCGCTGGAGGCAATCATGACCGGGTCGAGCACGACCACGGGCACGGGGTGCTCGCTCAGCCAGGTGCGGACGGTACGAATCGTGTCCGCGTCGCCGAGCATGCCGATTTTCACGGCATCCACCGTGACGTCATCAAAAACGGCGGCAAGCTGAGCGGTCAAAAACTCCAGGGGCGGGGTGAATACTTCACGAACCCCACAGGTGTTCTGAGCGACCAGCGAGGTGGTCACGCACATGCCGTAACCGCCGGATGCGGTAATGGATTTGAGGTCCGCCTGAATGCCCGCACCGCCGGAGGGGTCGGTTCCCGCAATGGAGAGAACCCTCGGCACCCGAGCTGCCTGAGGTACCTGAGCTGTCTGCGGTGCCCGGGGGTTTCCGGAGGCGCTCGCGCCGGGTACAGGGTTGGTGGGGGTGGTGGGTGCGCACGAGGGCGCGGTAGGCTGCTCTGCCATTATCGATAATCCCTTCGCTAGTTCGAACTAGAGCAGGTTCAATGGGTGATTCTCTCAGCCTTGAGTTTTCTTACGCCGTTTCGTGAGCCCGCTGTGCCGTAGCTCTTCGCTGTGCCGTAGCCCTTCGTTGGGCGGTCAGTTGGGCGGGTTAGCGGGTCGCAGTCGTCTCAAGGCACCCCATATCGCTCTGCCAGGTTATCACAATGATTCTTAGTAACTGAAAGTTTTGCGGGTGACAAGTGAATCTCTCCGAAATTTTCGTTTGAGTCTTGCGTTGCTACAAGGGCTCCCCGCCGCCGATTTCAGCGCACCCTTGTACGGAAACCACCCGTTAAACACGTAGTGCCCGGCACCGCTTCACACGGTACCGGGCACTATCAGCCGGGCACTATCAGCCGGGTTTAGGTCAGGGCGAAAATCTCTGCCGGTGAACCCTCCGCAATGATCCTACCCTCGTGCAGCAGGACCGCGCGGTCAGCCAGCGAGGCGATACGCGCATCGTGCGAAATGATCAGCACCGCACGGTTCGCCAGCACGGCGCTCAGGGACTCGGTTGCGTCCGCGAGCTCCAGCTGGGTGGTGGACTCGTCCAGAATCACGGCGTGCGGGTCAGCAAGCACAATACGTGCCAGCGCCAGCTGCTGAATCTGGTCGCGGGTCAGCGGCGAATCCGCGCCGCTCACGACAGTATCCATGCCCTGCGGCAGGTCGCGCCACCAGCGGGCACCGATAGCGTCCAGTGCCTCGCCCATCTGCTCGACGGTTGCATCCGGCACGACCACCGTAAAGTTATCGGCGAGAGTACCGAAGAAGACGTGCGCTTCCTGGGTGCAGACCAGCAGGCGCGGGCGGCCATCGGCGGCGGCATCGGTCGGGAAGTCGCCGTGACCGACCGGGCGGCCCATCACGGTGATGGTGCCTTCCAGGGCGGTCAGCGAACCACCAATCAGACGAGCCAGGGTGGTCTTACCCGAACCGGAACGACCCACCAGGGCAAGTGCCTCACCGCGGCGAATCTTCAGGTTGATACCTTCCAGAACGAGGGCGTCCGGCGAGTAGCCGTAGGAGACGTCGGTGCAGTCAATGGCGTACTCCGGGTTCTTCACGGCTTCATCAGATACGGCGGCGAACGCTTCGGCACGGTGCTGTGCACGCGCCTCACGCTGCTTCTTCGCCAGGGAGACCACACCGAACACACGACCCATGTTCACCAGCATGATGCGCAGGCTGCTGACGTGGTGGTTCAGCATGTCGGCGAGGACTCGCAGGCTGAAAACCATGACCGAGGCGGTCGCCACGGCGCCCCAGCTTGCCCAGCCGAGAGCCACGCAGGCGGCACCCCAGAGCATACACAGAATCGTGGGGATCCAGGCGTTGATAGCGTCCACGGTGAAGTACAGCTGGCGGATGCGCACCATGCCCAGCTGCGCGGCGAACTGGCGCTTGTTCTCACCGGCGAAGGCGTCTTCGCGGGCGGTGTGAACGCCCAGCTCACGGATCGTGGAGGTGCCGCGAATGTTCTCGGTCAGCACACTGTTGAGGTCACTCACGCGCTCCTGGGCGGTCTGGTTGCGTGCCGCCATGAGCGGCAGCATCTTCGACATGATGAGGGCAAGACCGGCAATCATGGGTAGCATGATCAGACCCATTGCCGGGCTCACGAACGCCAGGGAGATGGTGGAGATAATGAAGTACAGCACCACGTAAATCGCGCCGAGCAGGTCCTCACTGACGGACTTCGCCGCCGAGGAGAGGTCGTCGGTCACGCGGGTGAGCAGGTCGCCACTACCGGCTTCTTCCACGGTGCGTGCATCCAGGTCGAGGGTGCCGTCAAGGGTATCCTGGTTGGCGTCACGGGTGACGAGCGCACCCAGTCGCGCCGCACTGTACGAGGAGACCATGAGGGTTATCGCCTGCACGATGAATGCCGCCAGGATAATCAGAATCGGCTGCCACGGGTAGCTGGAGAACTTGCCCGCCACCACGTCGTCCACGGTGGCACCAATCTGCAGGGGCACCACCGCACCCATGAGGGTGCTGACCATGTAGATGACGAAGGTGTAGAGGGCTCGCCCCTTATGCGCCGCGAGGTAGTTCCACATGCGGCGTGCTACGTAGGCGGGGCTTTCGATGGGGAGCTGCTTTGCCATGCTAGTTCACCTCCTGATTCTGAGTGGTTTCGGTCTGAACAGTTTCAGACTGAGCGGTTTCCGGGTAGCCGTCGCGTTCCATGCGGCGGGTCGTCTCCGCGGTCGTGGAGACAACGTAGACCTGCTCCAAATCCTGCAGCAGGCCGGGGTAGCCGACGGGCAGGCGGTCGCTACCAATCTGGGTTTCCATCGCATCGTAGATGTAGCGCTGGCTGGGTTCGTCCACGGAGTTCAGCGGCTCGGTCAGGATAAGCACCTGCGCGTCCTGTGCGAGTGCGCGGGCGAGTGCCAGACGCTGACGCTGACCACCGGAGAGGTTCGCGCCTTCGCTGGTGATGCGGGCGGCGAAGTAGTCTTCGGGGTTGCGTCCACCCAGTCGGTAGGCGATTTCGCGGGAGTCGGTAATCTTCAGCAGTTCCTCATCCTTTGCCTGTGCCAGCTCCTCGTCGGGGTTCGGCACGGTGCCCAGGCGCAGGTGCTCCTGCAGGGTTCCAGCGAAGATCATGGGGTTGGGTTCGCTCAGTAGCACGCGGCGGCCGGTTGCGTCCTTGAGGTCCTCTCCCCCGCGTCGCAGGGTGCGGGCGAGCGCCTCGGCGTAGTCTTGCGCGGTGAGGTTGTAGTCGCGCGGGTTGACGTACACGATGCGCGGGTTGCTTGCACCGGCGGGGGCGACGGGTACGGGCACCTCGAGGGTGCTCGCCTCGACTGCCTGTTCGGCGCGTGCCAGCTGCGCCATTTCTTCGTCGGTGCGCGGGCTCTTCAGCACGCCCTGGCGTACGCCCGCGTGACCTTCGAGGCGGGCGACCTTGGCGAGCGCAATCTTGGCGTATCGCCATGCGGTGAGGAAGTTCTGGGTAATCCAGATGGGGCCGCCCATCATCGCGATAATGGAGGCGACGGTCACCAGGGACGCGGCGGGTGTGTCGGATACCCAGCGGCCGTTTTCGACGTGGCCGGTGAGGGCAAAGCCGATGCCGAGCAGGGTCACGGCACCGCCGAGCAGCGCGCGGATGAGGAACATCCAGCGGTGCGTCTTTTCGTAGCGCATGTAGCTGTCGAAAACTTCGTCGGTGCCGCGGTGGTAGCGTTCACGCATCTGCTCTTCGGCGCCGAGGCCGGCGATGGTGCGCAGACCGGTGGCGATGTCGGAGGCGCGTGAGGAGGCTTCGCCGTCCTTTTCGCGGTATTCGCCGATCTTGGATTCGAGGAAGGTCGAGTACCAGGCGATCACACCGACCACGATGAGCGTGCCGATGAGGGTCACGATCGCGGTGACGGGGTTGATGAGCCAGAGCTGCACGGCACCGAGGGTCGCGATAATCATGGCGTTGACGAATAGCGGCAACGAGAAGTAGACGTCCGTAATGCGGCGTACGTCTTTGTTCATGACGGTGACCGCTTCGCCGGAGTCTACGCCAGTGCGGGTGCGCCCCATGAGCCGGTTGATGTAGATGCGCCAGTCGCGGCTAAGTTCCGCGCTGAGGGTCATGGAGGTGCCCCAGCCGAAGAACTCGTTGATCACGATGAAGGTGATGGCTGCGACGACCACCCAGAACATGGGCCAGGCGTCGGGGGCTTTGCCGGCGATGTGCTGGTTGATGAATTGACCCACCATGACGGGGATAAGAATCGCACCGGTACCCGCGGTGGTTTCACCCAGGACGGGGATTGCCCAGCGGTGCCAGGGGTATTTGTATCCGGGTGCGGTGACGCGCAGGGCGAGGCGCTTTTTGAGGGCTTCCTCTTCTGCCTTGCGCTGTTCGCTACCGGTTACTTCCTGTGCAGCTTTTTTCTGCGCAGTTTTCTTCTGAGCGGCTTTTTCCTGCGTGGTTTTGTTATGCATGGATTCTTCATGCGTAGCTTCTTCACGCGCGGCGTTTTCTTGTGCCTTGTCAGCGTTGTATTCAGTCATTCAACGTCTCTCCTTTCTCTTACCCTATTCCTTTATCAATGTGGCACGCAACACTATTTGCATCATAGGTGGGCGTGTCGTTATTTATGCAACGTATTTTGGGGCGTGTATCGACCGCACAGTATGGTCCGGCATCAATCGGCGGACTTGAACCTAGGCGGTAATTTATGCGGCATGGAACCCTGCGGTGTGAGGCTCTGCAGTGTGGAGCCCTATGCCTTTGACCTTCTGAGCGCCAGGTTGTGCATCACTGCATCTAAAACGCTTTATTCCACCCTACCTGAACTTTAGGTTTTCCCGCATTAGAGCACGCGACTTTGCACCTATGCCGAGTTGTTCCCTCGTAACGATAACGCCCCCGCACCCGCGCTATTCCCGATAGACTGGAATCCTCATGAGTATTTTGAATTTTCTTTCTCCCTCGCTGGGTGAGAATCCCGGCGACTACAATCGACGCGATTTTAAGGGCAACCCCCTCACTGCCGAAGAAATCTATGAATCCTTCACCGAGTGGATTTCGACCCGCGGCATGACCCTGTACCCCGCTCAGGACGAGGCCGTTCTGAGTATTGCCGCCGGACATAACGTGGTGCTGGCAACCCCGACCGGTTCGGGTAAGTCCACTGTGGCTGTTGCCGCGCATTTTACGGGCCTGGCGACCGGTCAGCGCTCCTACTACACCGCCCCCATTAAGGCGCTGGTGTCTGAGAAGTTCTTCGACCTGATCAATATTTTTGGTGCCGAGAACGTGGGCATGATTACCGGTGACTCCGCCATTAATACGGAGGCGCCGATTATCTGCTGCACCGCGGAGATTCTCGCCAATATTGCCCTGCGCGAGGGTAAGGATGCGGACCTGTGCCAGGTCATCATGGACGAGTTCCACTTCTACTCTGACCCGCAGCGCGGTTGGGCGTGGCAGCTTCCCCTGCTGGAGCTTCCGCAGGCGCAGTTCCTGCTGATGAGCGCGACCCTGGGCGATACGACTCGCTTCCAGGAGGAGATGACGGCGCTGACCGGTCGTGAGAGTGACCTGGTGGCTCATTCCGAGCGCCCCATCCCCCTGCACTTCTACTACTCCACCACCCCGGTTCAGGAGACCGTGCAGGAGCTCGTGCAGACCAAGCAGACCCCGGTCTACATTGTGCACTTCTCGCAGAAGGCAGCGCTGGAGCAGGCGAACGCGCTGCTGTCGGTGGCTATTGCTTCGAAGGAAGATAAGGAACGCATCGCCGAGCTGATTGCTAAGTTCCGTTTCGGTCCGGGCTTCGGTAAGGCACTGAATAAGCTGGTGCGTGCCGGCATCGGTATTCACCACGCGGGTATGCTGCCCAAGTACCGCCGCCTCGTGGAGCAGCTGGCTCAGGAGGGTCTGCTCAAGGTGATTTGCGGTACCGACACCCTGGGTGTGGGTATTAACGTGCCGATTCGTACCGTGCTGATTACGGCGCTGTCGAAGTTTGATGGTGCCCGCAGCCGCCGTCTGCGTGCCCGCGAGTTCCACCAGATTGCTGGACGCGCAGGCCGCGCCGGTTTTGATACCGCCGGCACCGTGGTGGTTCAGGCACCCGAGCACGATATTGAGAACGCTCGCCTGCTGGCTAAAGCTCAGGCGAAGTTCGGTGACGACACCAAGCGCATTAACCAGTCGCTGTCCTCCAAGCGTAAGAAGGCGCCGGAAGGCTTCGTTGGCTGGTCCGAGAAGACCTTCGACCAGCTGGTAGAAGCCGCCCCGGAGCCGCTGACCTCCTCCTTCGACATCACCCATTCGATGCTGCTGAACCTGATGCACCGCCCGGAGAACCCGGTCATTGCCGCGTACCGCATCATTCAGGAGAACCACGAGAGCCCCGCGCGCCGCCGCGAGCTGCTGCGCAAGGCAATCGGCATCTACAAGGAGCTGCTGACCGGCGGCGTGATTGAGCGAACCAACACCCCGGACGAGCACGGCTCCTACCTGCGCCTGACCGAGGACCTGCAGGATAACTTTGCCCTGAACCAGCCACTGTCCGCTTTTGCGGTCGCCGCGCTGGAACTGCTCGACCCCGAATCCCCCAGCTACGCACTGGACGCGCTCTCCCTCATTGAGGCGACCCTGGATTCGCCGAACCAGGTGCTGTACGCGCAGGAACGCAAGGCGAAGAACGAACTGTCGGCACAGCTGAAGGCGGACGGTGTGGACTACACCGAACGCATGAACGAGCTGGACAAGGTCACCTACCCGCAGCCCCTGGCGGAGCTCATCGATCAGGCGTACACGACCTACAAGCAGTCCGCACCCTGGGTGGCTCGTTTTGAACCGCGCCCCAAGTCGATTGTGCGTGACATGTACGAACGCGCAATGGGCTTCAACGACTTCGTGCAGTTCTACTCGCTGGAACGCGCCGAGGGCGTGCTTCTGCGCTACCTTTCCGACGCGTACAAGGCACTGCGACACACCATCCCCGATTCTGCCGTGACTGACGAGCTCGACGACATCATCGAGTGGCTCGGCGAGCTGGTACGCCAGACCGACTCCTCCCTGGTGGACGAATGGGAGAAGCTGGCTGCCGGCGAAGACACCGCAACCATTGCGGCCGAGCACGCCTCCATCGAGGAGGAAGAGCCTCCCGCCGTGACGCAGAACCTGCGTGCCTTCCGCGTGATGGTGCGCAACGCCCTCTTCCGCCGTGTGGAGCTCTTCGCTGACGAGCGTGACCGCGCCCTGGGCGCCCTGGACGAGTGGTGCGGCTGGGATGCCGACCGCTGGGCGGACGCCATGGACGACTACTTCGACACCTACGACGATATCTACACGGACGCCGACGCGCGCTCGCCTCGCCTGGTCAGCATGGACGAGGACACCGCCGCTCACCCGGGCGTATGGAAGGTTCAGCAGAGCTTCGCCGACCCCGAAGATAACTTTGACTTCGGTATTCGTGCCGAGGTTGATTTGGCGGCCTCCGATGAGGCGGGCTACCCGGTGCTGAAGATTCTGAGCGTGGGCGAGTTCTAAGGCTCCAATTGAGACTCCGATTGAGACTCCGCCCGGGCTCTGCCCAGATGTTGCCCATAGTGGGCTAGAATACAGAGTATCTATCTATTTGAATGAAAGAAGGTTCACCGTTGACCGTTTCTTCGCTTCCCAAGGTTGAGTACCGCAAGGGTTCGGTCGTCAAGCACGACGGCTACGAGATTACCGACCACTGGTTCCAGGTTCCCCTGACCCACGGTCTGATTTTCTCCAAGGGCAAGGATGCCGCTCTCTCCTCCCGTTTCGCGGACCAGACCATCACCGTGTTCGCCCGCGAGGTAGTGAACACCAGCGAGACCCTGACCGTCCCGGCTGATAAGCGCCCCTACATCGTGTACCTGCAGGGTGGCCCCGGCTTCGGTTCCCCGAAGACCGGCTCTATTGGCGGCTGGATTGCTGAGCTGGCGAAGACTCACCGCGTGGTTCTTCTGGATCAGCGCGGTACCGGCATGTCTTCCCCGCTGTCTGCTCGCAACATCACCGCTGTGGGTGACGCGCAGGTTCAGGCTGAGTACACTGAGCTGTTCCGTGCGGACTCCATCATCGCTGACGCGGAGGCTGTCCGCGAGGTGCTGCTGGCTGACCGTGCCGACAAGCGCTGGTCCACCATTGGTCAGTCCTTCGGTGGCTTCCTGACCCTGTCCTACCTGTCGTTCGCACCCCAGTCGCTGCGTGACTGCCGCATCACTGCGGGTCTGGCGCCGATTCGTACCTCCGTAGATAACGTCTACCAGCACACCTTCGACCGCATGAAGGAACGTGTTGAGGAGTACTACAGCTGGTTCCCCGAGGACGCTGAGCTCGCGACCCGCATTGCTGAGCACCTGCGCACCCACAAGGAGTACCTGCCCACCGGTGAGCGTCTGACCGATCACCGCTTCCAGATGGCCGGTCATTTCCTGGGTGGCCGCTGGCGCGAGCGCGGTCTGCACTACTTCCTGGAGAACGCATTCGCCGAGGGTAACGATCACCTCTCCGATCAGTTCCTGACCGCTATGGGTGCTGAGGTGACCTTCCAGGCGAACCCGCTGTACGCCCTGATGCACGAGACCATTTACGCTGACGGCCCCTCCGACGGCGTTCTGCCCGGCATCCCCGGCTACACCATCTCTCCCTCGCCCGCTCCGACCAACTGGTCTGCTGCTCGCGTGGCGGCTTCCCGCCCCGAGTTCGCACCGGATGCGGACCGTCTGCTCTTCACCGGCGAGCACATCTTCCCCTGGTACTACGAGGAGGATCCCTCGCTGCGTCCGCTGGCTGAGGTTGCAAACCTGCTGGCTGAGAAGAAGGACTGGGGTCGCCTGTACGACCACGCACAGCTGCACAAGAACGAGGTTCCCGTGGTGGCTGCGGCGTACAACCCGGACGTGTACGTGGACTTTGAGCACTCCATGGAGACCGCTCGCTGGGTCGGCAACACTCAGGTGTGGACCTCGAAGACCCACCACCACGACGGTTTCGGTTCTGACTCGCTGACCATTCTGGGTCACCTGAAGAACATGCTGGCTGAGGTTCACAACCAGTAATTCTTCGCCGGGTAGTCATTCTGCCCCGGGTATATCCCCGAATATATTTTGATACAGCGAAAGCCCCTCACCCCGGTTGATCCGGTGTGAGGGGCTTTCGTGTGAGCGCTTAGCCTGGTGAGGCCGCAGGCTCAGTAACTCAAACTACTTCGAGGAGGAAGAATGCGCATCCTGTGCGGTGCGGGCACGCATCACGAGGGCGTGGTATTCGTCTTCCTTCTCGATCAGCTCGTCACGCAGCTTGGCGGGAATGGCGTTGAGCTTCTCGGTTTCCTTCTGCCAGCGGGCGGTGATGTCCGCACGCTCGGCGGCGGATGCATCCTCGGGCAGTGCCAGGTACTTCTCGGAGAGCGCCTGAACACGCTGGATGGTCTGCAGCGCGCGGCCCTTGGGGCTGAGCAGCGAGGCAAGCACCGTAATGATGAGGACGCCCACGATGACCATCAGCGACATTTCGGTGGTAATCTCCACAACGTGCACGGGCTCGCCGTGGTTAATGAACGGCAGGTTGTTCTCGTGCATTGCGTGCAGGATCAGCTTCACGCCAATGAACGCAAGGATGGTCGCCAGGCCGTAGGAGAGGTAGACGAGGCGGTCCAGCAGGCCGTCAATGAGGAAGTACAGCTGGCGCAGACCCATGAGGGAGAACGCGGTCGCGGTGAACACAATGTAGACGGACTGGGTGAGGCCGAAGATCGCGGGGATCGAGTCGAGCGCGAAGAGCAGGTCGGAACCGGCGATAGCGACCATGACGAGCATCATGGGGGTCATGACGCGCTTGCCGTTTTCGATGGTGAAGAGCTTGTCACCGTCGAAGTGGTCGCTGGTCTTCAGGTACTTCTTGGCGAGGCGGACCATGATGTTGTCGGCTTCGTCATCGCCGTCGCCTTCGGTGATTTCGTCCTTGAGCAGGTTACCTGCGGTCATGAGCAGGACCAGGCCGAAGATGTAGAACACCCAGGCGAAGGAGTTGATGATCGCTGCGCCGGCGAAGATGAAGGAGCCGCGCGCCAGGATCGCGAAGACGATACCGAAGAGCAGGACCTTCTGCTGATTCTCACGGGCGACACGGAAGGTGCCCATAATGATCATGAAGACGAAGAGGTTATCGACCGAGAGAGCTTCTTCGGTGATGTAGCCTGCGTAGAATTCGGTGGCGGCGGAGGGGCCGTTCGTCACGAAAATATACAGACCAAACAGCAGCGCGATGCCGATGTAAATACTCGACCAGATGGCCGCTTCCTTGACGGTGGGTTCGTGCGCCTTACGAACGTGGAACACGAAATCGAAGGCCAACAGACCCGCGATGATGAGAATAGTAACCAACCATTGCAACCCGGTAACTTCCATGGGGAGCCTTTCTTGTGGTGTGCGTACAGGACCACAAGTCTCTCCCGCCGGCCTGAATGGAGGTCGGCTCGATTCACCGGTTAGGCGCCTTCGGCTAACGTGCTGACGATGAGTCGATTGGTGGGATACTCCCTTGCTCGGTGAACGATTATACAGCAGGTTGGGGTTTTCGCACAGGAGCCCCTCCGGGAGAACTTTCAGGAGCTAGGTGCACCGAAACGCCGCATCCGGCGGGGTTGACCTGTCGGATGCGGCGTTCTGCGTGACGAATACACGCTGTCTAGTTGGGGGTCTAGCTGGCGCCACTATTAGTTTGACAACATGTAGAGCGGCGTATTGCAGACCAGCACTACACAGATCAACACCGTGCAGCAAGCCCATACAAAAGTAGCCCTCCCCGTGAACTATTACGGGGAGGGCTACTTTTCATTCAGTTAGGAGACCATGTTGAAGGTCGGCGGGGTGAAAGCAATCGCGTTGACCTGCTTGTTCGTATCAAGCGTGCCGTTCTCCTGAATCGTCGGGACGGTAATAACCACCTCGAACTGGTACATGCCTTCCATGAGCGTATTGCCACGCAACGCAAAACGCGCGGAGATGCCGGTCGCCTTATCATTCACGCTCGACGCAAACGGAATAACCTGGCCCTGAACGGTCTGAGTCTTGCCGTTGCGGGTCATAACCGTTGCCTTGCCGGTCGGGTCAGTCGTGAAAATCTGGCGGTCAATGATTTTACCCTCGGGCGAGAAGAGGTAAATGTCCATGGACGGGTGCAGGTGCGTGGTGCCGGTCGTCGCCTCCAGGGCGGAGACGTTGTAGGTCATCACGAACTCACCGCAGTTCAGGTTGAGGTCGCTCTCGGGGCCGTGAGTCGCCTCGTACACGGACATGAGGCGGATCGTTGCGGGGTTCGGGGAGGTTGCATTCTCCATGGACCACCACGCCTGACCGGTCTCCGGCGCAGTCACGGGCTTGTTCTTGGTGCGCGACTGCAGGGCGCCACTGGCGGGGTTGGTGATCATCCAGCCACCGACCTGGGTGAAGTCCGGGCCGTGTACCGTCTTGCAATCATCAGCCGAAGCAGCGAATGCGGGTACCGCCGTGGAGGCGGCAATAGCGGGCACAGCCCAGAGCGCACCGCGGGTGAGGTTGCGGCGGGTAACGGAACGAGCTCCCGTGGTGTGTGCGTCTGAAGAGTTATGAGAAATAGTCACAGATTTTTCTTTATCGTTCGGAAGCATCAAGGTTTTATTTGACACGTAAAACACCTTGATAGTGTACAGCATGTATCTGCACTCAGTAGAACTTCATGAACAATGAGTTACCTCATGGCGAAAAACCCACGTCGGCCCCTAAACGCCGGGCTTAGAACACCGGGTTTAGGCGTGGCCCGCCTCCTTCATCAGGCGCAGCTCCTTCTTCAAATCGGCAAGCTCATCACGCAGACGCGCCGCCAACTCAAACTGCAGGTTCTCCGCCGCCACGCGCATCTGCTCGTTCATCTGCTCAATCAAATCCAACAGATCCTCCGCGGGTGCCGCCGCCAGGCCGTCGGCACGAACGCGCGCCTCCGCACGGGCGAGAAGCTCCTCCGACTCCGGGGTGCTTGTGGCAATCTTCGACGAGGTCGCAGAACCGGTCTTCGCACCCGCGCTCACCGTGCGGGCGCCCTTCTTACCGCTCTTACGCTGCTGCAGAAGCTCGCGGGTGTCCTCTTCCTCGCGGGCGAGAACATCCGTAATATCGGCAATCTTCTTACGCAGCGGCTGCGGGTCAATGCCGTGCTCACGGTTGTACGCCTGCTGAATCTCGCGGCGGCGATTCGTCTCATCAATCGCCACGCGCATAGAATCCGTAATCTTATCGGCGTACATGTGCACCTGACCGGACACGTTACGCGCTGCACGACCAATCGTCTGAATCAGCGAAGTGGTCGAACGCAGGAAGCCTTCCTTATCGGCATCCAGAATCGCAACCAGGGACACCTCGGGCAGGTCCAGGCCCTCACGCAGCAGGTTAATACCAACCAGCACATCAAAGGTACCCAGGCGCAGCTCACGCAGAAGCTCCACACGACGCAGGGTATCCACGTCAGAGTGCAGATACTGCACCTTCACGCCATGCTGCAGCAGGTACTCGGTCAAATCCTCCGCCATGCGCTTGGTGAGGGTCGTGACCAGTACACGCTCATCACGCTCAACGCGCACGCGAATCTCCTCGAGCAAATCATCAATCTGACCCTTGGTCGGCTTGACCACAATCTCCGGGTCAATCAGACCGGTCGGGCGAATAATCTGCTCCACATAACCATCAGCCTGCGACAGCTCATACTTACCCGGGGTCGCCGAAAGGTAAATCGTCTGACCGATACGCTCCAGGAACTCCTCCCACTTCAGCGGGCGGTTATCCATCGCCGACGGCAGACGGAAACCGTGCTCCACCAGGGTGCGCTTACGGGACATATCACCCTCGTACATGGCACCAATCTGCGGGACCGTCACGTGCGACTCGTCAATAATCAGCAGGAAATCATCCGGGAAATAATCCAGCAGACAGTTCGGGGCACTACCTGGGGCACGACCGTCAATATGGCGCGAGTAGTTCTCAATGCCATTGCAGAAGCCCATCTGCTCCATCATTTCCAGGTCATAGGTGGTGCGCATGCGCAGACGCTGCGCCTCCAGCAGCTTGCCCTGAGATTCGAGGGTCTGCAGGCGCTCGCGTAGCTCATCCTCAATGGAGGTAATGGCCTTCGCCATACGCTCGGCACCGGCGATGTAGTGGCTTGCGGGGAAGACATACATTTCTTCTTCCTCGCGAATCACCTCGCCGGTCAGCGGGTGCAGGGTGTAAATCGCCTCAATCTCATCGCCGAAGAACTCAATGCGGATCGCGTTCTCCTCGTACATGGGGATGATTTCGACGGTATCGCCGCGCACACGGAACGTGCCACGGTGAAAGTCCATATCGTTACGCGCGTACTGCATCGCCACGAACTGGCGCAACAGCTCGTCGCGGTCAACCTCCTCACCGCGACGCAAAGTCACCATCTGCGCAATGTACTCCTCGGGCGTGCCCAGACCGTAAATGCAGGACACGGTCGCAACCACCACCACGTCACGGCGAGTCAGCAGGGAGTTCGTCGCCGAGTGGCGCAGACGCTCCACCTCCTCATTGATGGAGGAGTCCTTCTCAATGAACGTATCGGTCTGCGGCACGTACGCCTCAGGCTGGTAGTAGTCGTAGTACGAGACGAAATACTCCACCGCATTATTCGGCAGCAGCTCACGCAGCTCATTCGCCAGCTGCGCCGCCAGAGTCTTATTCTGCACGAGCACCAGAGTCGGACGCTGCACCGCCTCAATCAGCCAGGCTGCAGTCGCGGACTTACCGGTACCGGTAGCGCCCATCAGCACAATGTCCTTCTCACCGTTCTGCACACGCTCGGTGAGCTCGGCGATAGCCTTCGGCTGATCACCGGCAGGCTGGAAGGGGCTAATGACCTCAAAGGGGGCAACAACGCGGTTAATTTTAGGTGCGTAACTCATGTATCCATCCTAGGGGAAAGCCGCCCAATGCGCCCCCGGATTGGTCACCCTTTTCTGCTGGCGCAATATAATCACGCGCAATGCACTCGCTACGATACCCCCTGCCCCACCGGTGACCACATACCAGTGGGGCACCTCGCAGGTAAGGATTTAGCGCACCTCCACGGTGGCTCCGGCGAGGCTCATCAGCGCCCGGTTCGTCAGCGGAAGGTACCCGTTCAGGGCGCTCAAAATCAGCTGCATGGTGCGCTCTTCATCCTCCACGCTCAGCCCGCGCGGAATACCCACACCCGGCACGCAGATGCGCTGCTTATACAGGTCAATCACCGCGCACACGGTGCGGTTCGGCACGCCCAACACCGGCAGCATGCCGCGGTGATTGATGGTGCGCAGGCCCTTACCGACCACGGCGGCGGTGCGGATATCCGGGCGGGCACTCCTCGCGAACCGGGAGGTGCTCGCACCGTTCGCAAAAGCGGCAGGGTCGGGAATACTATTCGGCACCGCGCTCTTCTCGTTCAGCACAGACAACAGCGGCTCCCCCACCGCGGCGGTGACCGCCACGTAGCGTACCTGCCGGTCCATGGCGTTGAGGAAGTCCAGTTCCGCGTATTCCTCCACGCGGTAGTTCTCAACCAGACCGGCCTCACCCGACCCGGTTTCTTCCACGGTTCGGGTGATGACTTCTTCATCGTAGAAGCTTGCCACGCACACCTGCGGGGCGCCTCGCTCAATGCGGGCGCGGCACTGATAGTCGTCGTCGAGCAGCCAGAGGGACAGCTCATAGCCGTCGGGTACATCGCGCACACCGGTCGCGAGCAGCACTTCGCTGCCATCCAGGGGGAACGGCTCCCAGCCTGCCGGTTCAAAAGCATTGAGGGCACCGTCCAGGGCGGGGTTGCAGGATCCGAGGCTCGGCGCCTGCTCAGCCGGGGTGAATGCCTCGGTGGCGGGCATGGCGATGGTGAGCCCGCGCATCCTGCCGGCGAGGCAGAGTTCAATCGCCATGAGCAGGTGGCCCGCACCTTCACGGCTCAGTGCTGGGCTCTGAACCATGTGCGCCACACCGGAGTTGTCCAGGCTGAGGTGTTCGCCAACTCCGCGGGCGGCGTTAGAGTAGCGGTTGTGCAGGCGCACCAGCTCGTCAATGGGCAGGGCACGACCCACGGCGCCGAACGCCTGGGCGATAGCGTGAACATGTTCGGGGAAGACGCGGCAGAGCCTGCCAAGCTGGCGAGCAAATTCTGCCGGACGCTGCGTGAGCACGCTCAGTAGGGTGCCGAGGTTCTGCTGGCGATAGGCGTTAAGCAGCTGGGCGACGGTGGCGGGTTCAAGCTGCTCGACGGTGCCCCTCGTGGGGAGGCGCGCTCCCTGGCGGTTGAGGGTTGCGGTGCCGCCGCGGCTGCCCGCGGACTGCTCTGATGAGTTTTTGCCTGCTTGTTCGTCTACTTGTTGATAGTAGGTTCCCGACTGCGTCACGTTTTCACGACCTTGAGCTCTTCAGAGCGTTCGTTAGCTGATTCTTCGTAAGGTGACGGGCGGGGCTCAGCGCCTACCGGCAGATGGTTCGTGCACACACTACCGTCTGCCGGGTCGTATAGTACCGGCATTCAGCTGTGCCTCGTTCCTTGAGCAGCTAAGCTATAGCTTCAAGACGTCAGCATCAGGACCTCAGCGCTGAGATAGTACCCAGTTCTCGGCGCTGAGATGTCAGCGTTGAGCCCTGCCCGTCGGTGCGGGCGCACGCGTTGCCTCGTGGAGGCGCCGGGCTGGGTTACCGCTGGTAATGAACCCGTTGCCCGTGCCGTGGAGGGGCGTGTGCGTTCCGCAACGCTTTTTAGGCTATCAGCTTTAGCGGGCAATTACTAGGGTTAGAGTAACTATTAACTAAGGTTGGACTATCTTTTGGGTTTTGGGGGCTTTACACGGGCGCTCTAGCCCGAAAATCTGGGACCGGAAATCTAAGACCGAGAATATAGGGAGCGGTAACCTAGACCGGCAAATCCACCCACTGCGTGTCCCCCCAGGTCACACTCGCCGCACCGGAACTCAGGCTCACCACCAGCTCCTCGGCACGCGCCAGCTCCTCCGAGCGGTCAAACACGCCCAAGGAAATCGTGGCACCCTCCGCACCGTACTCGGTACCCAGCACATTCAGACCGGCGGCACGAATCTCGTTCTCCAGGCGGCCAGCATCCGCATGCGAACTGGGCACCTGACCCACACGCAGACGCTCACGCGAATCGAATAGCGCACCATCCAGGGTCTGCACCACCGAATCAGTGTAGGCGCGCACCAAACCGCCCGCGCCAAGCTTAATGCCACCGAAATAGCGCACGACCACCGCAACCACATCCGACAGGTCGGTGGTGCCGTCCTCGCGGGTCTGACGCGCCAGCAGCGCCTGCATCATCGGCACACCGGCGGTACCGGCGGGCTCACCATCATCGGAGGAACGCTGAATATCGCGGTCAGCACCAATAATGAACGCCGAACACACGTGGCGGGCATCGTGGTAGGTCTTGCGCACCGACTCAATGTAGGCGCGCGCCTCCTCAACGGTACTCACGCGCTTGATGTGACCAATAAATTCGCTACGCTTAATTTCGAGGAGGCTCTCATAGGGCTCATCGCCGCGCGGCACAAGGTATCGGTTGGCGCGAGTTTCTTCCTGCATGTGTCCTCCTCTAATCAGTACCTATCTATTGTGGCACAGCCCGTCAGGAGCACCGTCCATGTCCCAGCCTTCTTCCCCCGCTTCTACCACGCTGCGCCGTTACGCCCTCACCGGCGGTATCGGCAGTGGCAAGAGCACCATCGCCTCCCTCTTCGTTGAGCAGGGCGCGTTCCTGGTGGATGCGGACGCTATCTCCCGCTCCCTCATGGAGCCCGGCGAGGCGGTGCTCGCCCGCACGGTCGCGGAGTTCGGCGAGCATCTGCTCGATGAGGACGGCCGCCTCAACCGCCCCGCCCTGGCGCGTATCGTGTTCAATGATGAGCAGGCGCGCCTGCGTCTGAACGCGATCGTGCATCCCGCTATTCGTGAGCGTGCCGCGCAACTGGTGGAGCAGGCGCAGTCCGAACCCGAGTTTAGCGGCGTGGTACTGGAGGATATTCCTCTGCTCGTGGAGACCGGCGACCCGTCCGCCTTCGAGGGCGTGGTCGTGGTGCGCACTCCCCTGGCGACTCGCCTGCAGCGCCTCGTATCTTCGCGTGGCATGAGTGAGGAGGATGCGCGCGCCCGCATCGCCGCGCAGGCTACCGACGAGCAGCGTGAGGCGGTCGCAACCTGGATTATTGATAATGGCGGCTCGCTGGAGGAGACCGCCGAGCAGGTGCGCGCCGTCTGGGAGCAGATGACCGCCGCCTAAAATCCTCCCCAGCAACACGGGGCGCAGCAATACAGAGCACAGCAACACCGGGCACGTACCCCGGATCCCAACGCCCCCAACCCTGACTCACCTAAACCCCCAATAACGCAAAGAACCCCCTCACCTCCCAAACGGGAGATGAGGGGGTTCCTCTGCTCTAGGCACCCCGTACGGGGTTACCTATCGGCTATAACGCCTGATGAGTGCTCATCTGAGCGGCAGATTAGTTGCCGGTCAGCTTCTTGCGGAGCTCAGCCAGTGCCTCATCCGATGCGAGGGTACCTGCGGAAGCGGGCTCCTCGGAGGAGTAAGAGGTCGGTGCGGGCTCAGCTGCTGCGGGAGCTGCTGCTGCAGCCTCTGCGTCAGCCTCGAGAGCCTTAGCAACCTGAACCTTGTGAGCCTCGAAGCGAGCCTGTGCCTCTGCGTACTGTGCTTCCCAAGCCTCGCGCTGTGCGTCGAAGCCTTCCAGCCACTCGTTAGCCTCGGGGTCGAAGCCCTCGGGGTACTTGTAGTTGCCAGCCTCGTCGTACTCTGCAGCCATGCCGTACAGAGCGGGGTCAAACTCGGTAGCGTTGGGGTCAACGCCCTCGTTTGCCTGCTTGAGGGACAGGGAGATGCGGCGGCGGTCCATGTCGATGTCGATGATCTTAACGAAGACCTCTTCACCAACGGAGACGACCTGCTCAGCCAGGTCAACGTGGCGGGTTGCCAGCTCGGAGATGTGGACGAGGCCCTCGATGCCGTCCTCAACGCGCACGAATGCACCGAAGGGAACGAGCTTGGTGACCTTGCCGGGAACAATCTGACCCAGAGCGTGGGTGCGAGCAAATGCCTGCCACGGATCTTCCTGGGTTGCCTTGAGGGACAGGGACACGCGCTCGCGGTCCAGGTCCACCTCGAGAACCTCGACGGTAACGGGCTGGCCAACCTCGACAACCTCGGACGGGTGGTCGATGTGCTTCCAGGACAGCTCGGAAACGTGAACCAGACCGTCCACGCCACCCAGGTCCACGAATGCACCGAAGTTGACGATGGAGGAGACAACGCCCTCGCGGACCTGACCCTTCTCCAGCTCGTTGAGGAAAGAGGAGCGGACTGCGGACTGGGTCTCTTCCAGGTATGCACGGCGAGACAGAACAACGTTGTTGCGGTTCTTGTCCAGCTCGATGATCTTAGCTTCGAGCTGCTGGCCGATGTAGGGAGCGAGGTCGCGGACGCGGCGCATCTCAACGAGGGATGCGGGCAGGAAGCCACGCAGACCAATGTCGAGGATAAGGCCACCCTTGACAACCTCGATAACGGTACCGGTAACGACGCCGTCGTTTTCCTTGACCTTCTCGATGTCGCCCCATGCACGCTCGTACTGTGCGCGCTTCTTGGAGAGGATCAGGCGACCTTCCTTGTCCTCCTTGGTGAGGACGAGTGCCTCAACCTCGGAGCCGAGCTCGACAACCTCAGAGGGGTCGATGTCGTGCTTGATGGACAGCTCGCGGGAGGGGATGACGCCTTCGGTCTTGTAACCGATGTCGAGCAGAACCTCATCGTGGTCGATCTTAACAACCTGGCCGGAGACGAGATCGCCGTCGTTGAAGACCTTGATGGTCTTCTCGACTGCCTCGAGGAATGCCTGCTCGTCGCCGATGTCGTTGATTGCGACCTGAGGGATGTTGGTGCTCATGTAGTGAGGGCTCCAATTGGATTTCTAATAGGTCGACGCTGCCGGTTCGCCGCTCAACACCTCCGGGTGGAGGCGCCGGCCGGCTCACTTTTTCACCCCGGCGCGCACGGTATAGGACCGCTAACGCCTTTGAACGGGGTGAGGAAACGTCGAGCTGACGGATACTTACAATGTGTACCACCCACCGGAAGCAAATGCTCTCAGCAGGGTGTGCGAGCGGTCTGTGCCCGTTTTCTCCCCGTTTTCTTAAGGAGAAAAAGAGCATAGAAAACCCGTACGTTGGTACACGCGATTAATAGTGTACGGGAATCCCGGGCGTGTCGTCAATGGTTACGCGCCCGGGATTCCCGTACTTATTTGCGGTTTTAGTAACGCTGGGATGCGAGGGGCTGTGCTCGTCCTCGTTCCTACAGGGGCACCCGCCCTCGCTTCGCTTCAGGCACCCTGATGTCACTTTCGGACGACACCGCCCCTCCTCATGTTCGCACCAGGCTGGAGCGCAGGGTAGCTATACCCTCCGGAAGCGACATCAGGGTACCCTCTCGGGTGCTCTCCGCGGCGAAGCAAGGAGAGGGCGGAGCGCCCGAGAGGGTGGGTTCCCCTGCAGGAGCGGAGGAAGGGTATAGCGTACCCACCCACCCCTGCCTGTAGGAACGAGGACGATAATCGCCTTTCCAAGCGGAACCCAAGCAAAGCCGCGCATCCCGTGCGGAAGCCAATAAAGGCAGTGAGCCTAGTGGCCTGCCTCCTGCCAGGACTTGCCCCAGCCGACCTGCACATCCAGAGGAACACGCAGGGAGGCAGCACCGCTCATCTCCTCGACGAGCACGCGTTCGGCGGCTTCACGCTCACCGGTGGCGACTTCGAGGATGATTTCGTCGTGCACCTGCAGTAGCATGCGGGTCTTCAGACCCTCTTCGCGCAGGCGGCGGTGAATGTTGATCATGGCGATCTTGATGATGTCCGCGGCGGTGCCCTGAATCGGGGCGTTGAGGGCGGCACGTTCGGCGGCTTCTCGGCGTACACGGTTGGGCGAGTCCAGGTCGGGCAGCACGCGGCGGCGGCCGAAAATGGTTTCGGTGTAGCCGTCCTGGTGTGCCTGCTTGAGCACGCCGCGCAGGAATCGTCCCACGCGTCCGAAGCGCTTGAAGTAGTTGGTGCGCAGTTCGCCTGCCTCGTCGGAGCTGATGTTCAGCTGCTTGGCGAGGCCGAAGCGGGACAGGCCGTATGCCAGGCCGTAGGACATGGCCTTGACCTTGGAGCGCTGCTCGGGGGTGACTTCTTCGGGGGCTACGCCGAAGACTTCGGAGCCGACGTAACGGTGCAGGTCCTCCCCCGCTTCGTAGGCTGCGATGAGCTTCTCGTCGGCGGCGAGGTGCACCATGATGCGCATTTCGATCTGCGAGTAGTCGGCAGTGAGCAGACCCTCGTACTCCACACCGTCAACGGGTGCGGGCGCGACGATGAATGCGCCACGGATGCGGCGGCCTTCTTCGGTGCGGATCGGGATGTTCTGCAGGTTCGGCGCGGTTGAGGAGAGGCGGCCGGTGGAGGCGGCGCCCTGCTGGAAGGTGGTGTGCACGCGTCCGTCGTCGGCGGCTGCTTTCTGTAGGCCTTCGACGGTCTGTACGAGTTTGATGTTGTCGCGGTAGGCGGCGAGCGCACCGAGGAATGCGGCACCGTCGGACTCAGGGGAGATTTTGGTGAGCAGTTCGGTGACGGATTCAGCGTCGGTGGAGTAGCCGGACTTGATTTTGCGGGTGTGCGGCAGGGCGAGCTTGTCGAAGAGTACGGTCTGCAGCTGTTTGACGGAGGCAAGGTTGAGGGATTCTTCGCCGTCGTCGGTTTGGACGGTGTCGCCGATGATGGTGCGTGCGGCGTCCTGTGCCTGGTTAGCGCGTGCGGAGAAGGTGTCGTGCAGTTCGGCAAGGAGCGCGTCGGAGACGGCGATGCCTGCCTGCTCCATGTCTGCGAGGACGTAGAGTAGCGGCAGTTCGATTTCTTCGTAGACCTTCAGTTGGCCGTGTTCTTCCATTTCAAAGTGCAGCAGGCGTGCGAGTTCGTGGATGATGCGGCTGATTTGCGTGAAGTAGCGCAGGTTGTCGACGGGTTCAGCTTCGCCGGGCATGCTGAAGAGGGAGGGTTCTGCCTCATCTTCTTCGGGCTGGAAGACCAGCTGCGCGTAGGGTTCCTTGGGAATCCACAGGTAGCGTTCGGCGAGGTCTTCCATGCGTTCGGAGAAGAGCTTGCGGGTTGCGGTGGGGATGAAGCCGCACATGTACGAGGACAGCGCGGGGTCCTCGACGGCGCCGGCGAGTTCGTAGCCGTAGGCGCGCAGGAGTTTGCGCTGAACCTTGAGGTCCATGACGATTTTGCGGGCTGCTTCGTCGGAGAGCCAGGCGGCGAGGGCGGCGTCGAGTTCCGGGTCGATGGTGCGGGTGTCAATCCAGAGGCTGGTGCTCTTGCTGGTGAGGAGCACGCCGAGCAGTTCGGGGTTTTCTTCGGCGGCGCGGATCTTGGTTTTGGTGACCTTGACGGCGGGTGCGTCGCCGATGGCGGGGCGTGCTACGGGCAGGTTGGTGACCGGGTAGAGGGTCACGGCGCCTTCGAGGCGTTCGGGTACGGCGATGGGCGCGCCCTGTTTGTCGGTGCCGTAGTTTTCTTCGGCTGCGGAGGCGCAGAAGGCTCGGAATGCTGCTGCGTCTGCGTTTTTGGTGGGTGCGCTGGTGGCAATGGGTGCGTAGACGGGGCCGGTGGGTGCCTTCTTGGTGGCACCCTCCTCCCCTGCTTCTGCGGTGGAGCTTGCAGAGCCTGCGGATCCGGCGGCGCGCACGATGGGGCCGAGGGTGTCGGCGGCGCGCTTGCGGATGGTGCGGAACTCTACTTCGTCGAAGAAGGTGTTGAGTGCATCCAGGTCGGGGGTGAATGCGGTGTCTTCGAGGGTGACGTTCAGGTCGAGGTCGTTGACGAGCTGGTTGAGGCGGCGGTTGCGTACGACGTTGTCGATGTTTTCGCGTAGTGCTTCGCCCTTCTTGCCGCCAATCTTGTCGCTGTTTTCGATGACGGCGTCGAGGGAGCCGTATTCGCCGAGCCATTTGGCGGCGAAGCCGGGGCCTACGCCGGGTACGCCGGGCAGGTTGTCCGCCTGTTCGCCGGTGAGGGCGGCGAGGTCGGGGTACATGTGCGGGGGTACTTTGGTTTTCTTTTCGACGGCAGCGGGGTCCATGCGCTGAATACCCTTGGAGGGGCCGGTGGTGACCGGGTAGAGCAGGGTGACGTCGTCGGTGACGAGCTGGAAGATGTCGCGGTCGCCGGAGAGGATGAGGACCTTGTAGCCGGCTTCGGTGCCGCGGCGGGTGAGGGTTGCGACGATGTCGTCGGCTTCGTAGTTTTCGTAGGTGAGCGCGGGGATGTTGAGCGCGCCGAGCATCTTTTTGATGAGGTCGATTTGGCCGTTGAAGGCTTCGGGGATGGCGTTGCGGCCGCCCTTATATTCGCCGTATTCGGCGGTGCGGAAGGTGCCGCCGGGCAGGTCGAAGGCTACGGCGATGTGGCTGGGCTGGTTGTCTTTGATGATGCTCAGCAGGGTGGAGAGGAAGGCGTGGACGGCTTCGGTGTGCTGGCCGTCGCTGCGCACGAAGATGTGCTGCCCGGTCTTTTCGGCCATGGTATAGATGCCGAAGAAGGAGCGTAGGGCGAGGGAGTGTCCGTCAATGAGCAGGAGGGTTTTGTTCTCTGTAGTCACTCCTCTAGTGTATCGAGTCTGAGTTTTCTTGGTGGTTGGCTTCGTGGCTGCTGGGTTCGGGGGGCTAGTTTCGGTGGTTGCGGGTTAGCCCTGTGGGGAGGCGCCCGCGCTGTGTTGGGTGTCGGTGCTGTGCCATATAGCGGAATAACGGGGTGTGTGGAAAGAGTTTTACCTCATATGTAGGTGCCGGTGGGGGGCGTTTGGTGAGTTTTCTCCCAAAAATTGTGCCCCAAGCCACTATGTGAGGTGGATAATAATACAGTTTCCAGATAATATATAACCTTATTATCGCCTCCAGCGTAGGAACCCCCCCACACCCCGTGTATTCATAGGCAGAACTCTACCCAGAATTCACCGGCAGGATTCACTGGACTGTGAGGGCACCTCCCGCGCTTAACACACAACGAACCCTCATTTAGGAAACTATGAAGGCACTCAAAAAACTACCCCTTCTCGTATGGATTCTCATCGCGATCGCATCGGGTGTACTCATCGGCTTGCTGACCCCCGGAATGATTAGCGGCATCAATGACGCAACCGGCGCATCCATCGCCACCGACTTCATTGTGCAGCTCTTCGTCTCCTTCTCCACCGTGTTCAGCGCCTTCCTAAGCTTCGCGATTCCGCTGATTATTATCGGCTTCATCGTGCCCGGCATTGGTTCCCTCGCGCAGGGTGCGGGCAAGATGCTCGGCATCACCGTGGGTCTGGCGTACATCTCCAGCATCCTTGCTGGCTTCCTGGCACTGACCTGCGCACTGCTGCTCTACCCCATCATCCTGAAGGGTCAGCAGCTCGCTTCCTTCGATAACCCTGAGAACGCACTGTCCAAGGGCTACATCTCCTTCGAGCTGACCCCGATTATGGGTGTACTGAGCGCACTGATTCTCTCCTTCATCCTGGGCCTGGGTATTACCGCTCTGAAGACCCGTGCGATGCTGAACCTCTTCGAGGACTTCCAGGTCATCGTTGAGAAGATGCTCGGCTACGTGATTATCCCCCTGCTGCCGGTGCACATTGTGGGCGTGTTCGCAAACATGACCCTCGCCGGTCAGGTGGCGAAGATCCTCTCCGTCTTCGGTCTTGTGTTCGTCATGGTGATTATTCTGCACTGGGTCACCCTGGCGCTGCAGTACTCGGTGGCTGGCGCGATTTCTCGCCGCAACCCCATCCAGATGCTCAAGACCATGCTCCCGGCATACTTCACCGCGATCGGTACCCAGTCTTCGGCTGCGACCATCCCGGTGACCGTGCGTTCGGCGAAGAAGGCTGGCATCTCCCCCCGCGTGGTGGACTTCGCGATTCCTCTGTGCGCGACCATTCACCTCTCCGGCTCCATGATTACCATTACCTCCTGCTCGGTGGCAGTGCTGTTCATGACCGGTCAGCACCCCGACTTCGGTAGCCTGATTCCCATGATTCTGGTGCTCGGCGTGATGATGGTTGCCGCTCCCGGCGTTCCCGGCGGTGGCGTGATGACCGCAATCGGTCTGCTGCAGTCCATGCTCGGTTTCGATGCCTCCATGATTGCCCTGATGATTGCCCTGTACCTGGCTCAGGACTCCTTCGGCACCGCAACCAACGTGACCGGTGACGCGACCATCGCAGCCCTGACCGAGCGTATCTCCAAGGCAATCGGAGCGAACCCCGATAAGGAAATCCGCGACGAGGACATCGAAAAGGCAGAAGCTATTTCCGCCTAATCCTCATCCGCTCACATAGCGTTTTTCAGCCCCGCTTCCCCCTGTAGGAGGCGGGGCTGATTCGTACCCGGAAGCACTCGCGAAAAGCTATCCCACCCAAAGCAACAAAAACCAAGGAGTACACTGGAAGTCATGACTGAAAACAACACACAGCACGCACCCGTCCGCGCGGCAGCGCCCACCACCCTCACCGCAGAAGAAATCAAGGCGCAGCTGACCGAAAGCGGCATCCCCGAGCACCTGCACCCCTACTTCCCCCGCGGTCTGGGCGAGCTCATCCCCGCCATGGGCATTAAGTTCCAGGAACTCACCGCAGAACGCACCGTTGCGACCATGCCCGTCGCCGGTAACACCCAGCCCATCGGTCTGCTGCACGGCGGTGCCAACGTGGTTCTCGCCGAGACCCTCGGCTCGCTCTCCGCGGGTGTGCACGGCGGCGAAACCCTCGTAGCAGTCGGCGTGGACATCAACGCAACCCACGTGCGCCCGGCAGTCTCCGGCGTGGTCACCGCAACCTGCACCGCCGTCAAGCTCGGACGCACCCTGTGCATCCACACCATCGACATTGTGGATGAGCGCGGCCGCACCACCTGCACCGCACGCATCACCAATATGCTGATTCCCCGCCCCACTGCCTAACGTCCTACAACTTCAGCAAGTAGCCTAAAATCGTAGAAGCACGGGGTACACGGCACCCCGCCAACACCCCACCAGAAGGTACGACCAGAAGGAGCACCATGGCCCGCGAGCGCACCCCCTATTTCAAGCGTTACCCGAAGATTGTGCGCGCCAAGCGCATTGTCCTGCCCATCGCAATCGGCGTGATGCTGGTGTGCCTGGTGACCGCCATCAACAACCCCGGCAGCTTCTGGTGGCTGGGCGTAATGCTCGGTACCGGCGGTATGCTCTGGGCTGGCTCCCCGACGGACCGCCCCATCAGCGGCCCCAACAATGACGAAGACGATTTAAACCGCTACCTGCGTTAAGTTCCGTGTAGCGCTGGATTCCCGCCCGCGCTAAGCGCCGGTTTACAACGCACACCCGCGAACCGTTAAACACGAACGCCCCGTCCCTCAGCTTCATCGTGAGGGGTGGGGCGTTTGTGTGTCATGAATAAGGCGCTGGTTCATCAATGCACCAGCCGTGTGTGCTCAGCGGCGATTCCTAGTCTTCGCCGTAGCGTGCATTCGTACCTGTACCGATCTGTACTGTGTACGTCTCGTATTTAGGAGAGCTGCTTGATGATGGTGTCAGAAACTTCGCGCATGGACAGGCGGCGGTCCATGGAGGTCTTCTGAATCCAGCGGAATGCTTCCGGCTCGGTCAGGTTCATCTTGGTGATGAGCAGCGACTTTGCGCGGTCAACGAGCTTGCGGGTCTCGAACTGGTCGCGGATGGTGCCGACTTCCTTCTCGAGTGCGCGAATCTGCTCGTAGCGGCTGATTGCCACCTCAATGGCGGGGACCAGGTCGTTCGGGGAGAACGGCTTGACGACGTACGCCATAGCGCCTGCCTCAACGGCACGATCAACGAGTTCCTTCTGGCTGAATGCGGTCAGCAGAACGACGGGAGCGATCTGCTCCTTTGCGATTTCTTCAGCTGCGGTGATGCCGTCCATAATCGGCATCTTCACATCCATGAGGACGAGGTCGGGGCGGTGCTTCTGCGCTAGCTCGACGGCGGTCTTGCCGTTATCAGTTTCTGCAACAACATCGAAACCCTGGTCCTTCAGAATTTCGACGATGTCGAGGCGAATCAATGCCTCATCTTCTGCCACGACGACGGTGCGAGCGGGACCCTGCTCCTCTGCCTGATCCTGAGTGGTCAGCTCTGACATAACTCTTCTCCTTTATCAAATTTCAATCATTTAAAGTCTACAGGACGGATTAAACGTTCATCTACTTTCTCGCCTTGTCTCAGGCGTGTTATATGCGTCCCATGTGCATGTTGAAAAAGTTTTCTGACGCCATTTTGTGACCCTCCATCAGATTTTGCATATTAATGCACATTTTTGTTCTATACTGCTCATGACTGTGAAAACAAAACCGCACAATGCAGAGGTCACGCGGCGAAATTCACACCTAAAACATGGACCCGAAAATGACTCTGACATGCACTAACACCCCCTCGGGTTAGACACAAAAGTAATAAACAAAATATTTATATCGAAACCCCATCACGCGCCGCAGAAGGCCGATACACTGAAATAGGTATTCTCCTCGACTTCTCCGGCACTCACATTTGACCACCCATACTCGATACCCGGAGGGGATTCATGTCAATCACCCGTCAAGCACGCACCCTGTACTCAGACTTCGTCGAGTACAAGGAACTCGATCGCGCCCCGCTGACTTCCATTCACCCCGGAATTCTCATCGCCTTCGACTCCACCGCGCTTGCAAGCCTCTACAACTACCCAACCCACATCAGCGACGAAATCCTCCGCGTCTACTCGCAGCTGCGCGGACACGCTTTCCTCCCCCACCAGGCACTCAAAGAATTCTGGGCAGCACTCGACGGCGCCTCCCCCGTACCCGCCGCCGCAGACCGCGTCCGCTCAGCGCTCGCATCCTTCAAAGAAACCCTGCCCGAAGAACGCAACTCCCCCTGGAGCGCACTGCGTTCAGTCACGCACCAGCTGGACCACTCCATCGCGCAGATCATGAAGATCCTTGAACCCACCACCGACACCGGATCCATCAACATGGCACGCCACGAAGACGACACGATCCTGCCGCGACTGAACCGCATCTTCACCGGCCACGTGGGTGCGGCACCCAGCCCCGAACGCCACGAACAGCAGTGCCGCGAAGCCCTCGCACAGGGCCACCCGTTGCTCGCTAACGCCAGCTTTGACGCCGACTTCGCGCTCTGGAACCAGTGCGTTACCGAAGCAACCACCCGTGTGAAGGGCACCGACTGCGTCTTCGTCACCGGCGGTGTGCGCGACACCTGGCTACGCAACGGTCAGCAGGTACGCGCCGCATCGGGCGGCGAACCCGTACGTCAGCTCGCGAACCGTCAGCTACTGCGTGAATACGCTAAGGCAACCGGAGGCGGCGTATTCCGCATCTACACGGTTGAGGAGATCCTGCGCCTCGCCTCCAACCAGTACGGCGTGACCGTCAGCGACTCAACCTACAGCGCGATTCGCGCGGAACAGCCCGTAGCTGTGTAGGCAAGCGGTGTAGGCGGCCAACCATCACGCCACACTAACAACCACCGTTAACCGCGAGAAGCCACATGTGTTTCGAGAAGCC
>NZ_KV811593.1:56158-122902 GCF_001813145.1 Rothia sp. HMSC066G02
AAGCCACATGTGTTTCGAGAAGCCACCAAAAACGTGGCTTTTCGAAACACATGTGGCTTTTCAGCATCTAGCTAGTTCTCGCAGCTGGCGCGGTACAGCTCAGCGGCGCGTTGCTCCGAAGACTCGTCATCACCGAGGAGCAGATAGCACAGGTACAGGGTGAAGGCGGCGCGGCGGTCGTCGGCGAGCGCGCTGGTTCCTTCGCCGGGGTGGGCGCTGAAAGCGATAACGTCGTGTGCCTGAGGCAGGGCGGCAATCAGGTGCGCGGCGGTTTCGTAACCGTCCTGGTCGCCGGGCAGGGTGACGTGGTGCGGCTCCTGGTTCTCGTCAGCAGTACCAGATTCCGCGCGAGCGGCGGAAAAGTTAGCCTTGAGGACGTCCTCAACACGGCTCATCAGCTCATCATCGGGCAGTGCGCGGTCGTCTGAGGCAAACGCAACGTGGATGCCGTTCAGAGTCTCGTAGGGGTGCTCACCCGCAAAGTATCCGGCGGCAAGCGCGTAGCCGGTCAGCAGCTGCGCCTCGGCGGCGGTGAAGGTGCCGCGCGCCTCGCGCAGGGCGGGTAGTAGCAGCTCGGTCAGGAGAGGGTGCAGAGACTCGGGGGCGTTCGCGATAGCCTCCTGCAGGTACTCTTCCGCTTCCGCGGTGGGCTCGGCGTTGAGCAGGGTCAGGAAATCCTCATCGGTGCCAGCCCAGCATCGGGCGATCAGCACGAGGGTCGCGATGAGCGCGAGAAGTTCACGGTAGTTACCCGAACGGTCAGCGCCGAAGGTGTCAGCAACAACGCGTGCGAGCATGCGGGTGGCAATGTTCTCGAGGACGAACTCGTCGTAGGCATTGCTGCCGGGCCAGTTTGCGGGGTCGGGCAGGTAGGTTTCGTCCAGGTACCGCAGCACGGGTTCAAGGGGCACGGGAGCATCCGCCGCAAGGTCGGGGCGGCACTGCTCAACCCAGCTGTTCACGGTAGCCTCGTCGGCAATGCCGGTAGCCTCTGCGAGCTGGGCGCGCGAAAGGCTGTACGGTGCAACGAGTGCGGCGAGGTCATCACACGCGCCATTGGAGCGGTAGGTGGGTCGGTAGTTGGGGGCGGGAAGAGTTCCGGGGAGGTTGGTGGCTGCCATGGTAGCTCCTTCGCTGAGGTTCGGGGTGAACTGGGTTGTATGGTGTGCGATGCGCCGGGCCGTTTGAGGGTCCTGCGCGTCTTCTAATTTCAGAATATCCCAGAGCCCCACATCGTGTGCTGCCCGTCGTCATTACCCGCCTATTAACCGCGAAAAGCCACATATGTTCACAACACATGTGGCTTCTCGGCGGAGTATGAGGATGTTAGTCCAGCAGCGCGTCCACGAATGCTTCCGGGTCGAACGGCGCCAGGTCGTCCGGACCTTCACCCAGGCCGATGAGCTTGACGGGAACGCCGAGCTCCTCCTGGATAGCGACCACGATACCGCCCTTCGCGGTGCCGTCGAGCTTAGTCAGCACGATACCGGTGACGTCCACGATATCGCCGAAGACCTTCGCCTGAACCATACCGTTCTGGCCGGTGGTCGCGTCAATCACGAGCAGAACCTCGGTGACCGGCGCTTCCTTCTCAATCACGCGCTTGATCTTGCCGAGCTGATCCATCAGACCGGACTTGTTCTGCAGGCGGCCCGCGGTGTCCACGAGCACGGTGTCAACGCCCTGCTCCTTGCCAGCCTTCACAGCATCAAACGCGACGGATGCCGGGTCGGCACCTTCCTTCTCGGAACGCACGGTCTTCACGCCCACGCGGTCACCCCAGGTGGTCAGCTGCTCGGAGGCGGCCGCACGGAACGTATCAGCGGCGCCCAGGAGCAGGGTCTGACCGTCAGCGACCATCACGCGGGCAATCTTACCAACCGTGGTGGTCTTACCGACGCCGTTCACGCCAACGACCAGCACCACGCCGGGGTTGCCGTCGCTGCCGGCGGTCTTCAGTTCGCGGTCCATGTCGGGGCGAACGATCTTCACGAGCTCTTCGCGGAGCATCTTCTTCACGGCGGCGGGGTTGCTCGTACCCTCAACACGCACACGCTGCTGCAGCGCCTCCACCAGGCGGGTGGTCGGCTCGGAGCCGAGGTCGGCGAGCAGCAGGGTTTCCTCGACCTCGTCCCAGACGTCCTGGTCGATGCGGTCGCGAGAAAGCAGAGCCAGCAGACCCTTGCCGAGCATGTTGTTGGAGCGTGCCAGGCGGGCACGCAGACGCACCAGGCGACCCGCAGACGGGTCAGGCATATCAAGTTCAATAGCGCGAGGTACCGAGCTTTCGGGTTCTTCCACCGAACCGCCGGAGGCCTTAGCCGCCTCCTGACGCAAAGACTGCAGGTCCGCGGTCTTCTTGGGTCGGCGCAGAACGGCGAAAAGCACACCGGCAATAACCAGTACACCCAGCACGATCGCGCAGATTATCATCATCGTTTCATTCACACTACTAGCTTACCGGGTTGGGCGGTTTGACTGGTCGAGGTTACGCGCATGCCCGGCTGTCGGCGGAGTAGACTGGACACTGTTAAGTTTTTTAGCCGAACACATGGTTGACAGTTGCGGGTGGGGCTCGCGGCTGCCGCACGGCACCGCACGATTTCGAGGATGAACATGAGGAACCCTGCCAAAACACCGCCTGTTTTTGACCCGCGCACGATTGACCCGAACCGTGTGCCGACCGGTTTGAAGGTTCTGATTGCTGCGTCGTTCATGATTGCGGTGGGTTTTGGTTTGGTGGCGCCGGTGCTACCGAACTATGCGCAGAACTTTAATGCCACTGTCACGATGGCGACGATGGTGGTTTCTGCATTGGCGATTACGCGCCTGATTTTTGCGCCGTCGGCGGGTCAGCTGATTACCCGCTGGGGTGAGCGTCCGGTGTACACGATTGGCATGCTGATCGTGTCGGTGACGTCGTTTATGATTGCGTTCGCCTGGGATTATTGGGTGCTGCTGGGTTCGCGTGCGGTAGCGGGTATCGGCTCGGTCATGTTCACGGTCTCCGCGATGGGTCTGCTGGTGCGCCTGTCCCCGGCGCATATGCGCGGCCGTATTTCGGGTTATTATGCGACGGCGTTCCTGCTGGGTAACCTGCTGGGCCCGGTGATTGCGAGCGCCCTGGCGCCCTTTGGTATGCGTGCGCCGTTCATTGTGTATGGTTTTTCGCTGCTGGCGGCGGGTCTGATTGTGTGGTTCTTGATGCCTTCGCAGGCGGCGCTGGAGGCGGAACGTGACGCGATTATGGAGGCGGCGGCACTGGCTGAGGGTAAGGGCACCGGGGTGTTGCCGTCGTCGGCTCCCTCCCCTGCCGGCGCATCCGGCAAGGGCGCTAAGCCTGAGTCTTCTTCGGGTAAGAGCGATCTGCCTGCGATGACGGTTCGTGACGCGTTGAAGTTCTCGAATTACCGTTCTGCGCTGGTTTCGAATTGGGCGATTGGCTGGTCGGTGTTTGGTGTGCAGTCGTCGATTATTCCGTTGGCGGCGGCGTATTTGGCGACTGGTGGCGATATGTCGAATTCGGTTGCGGGTACTTTGTTGGCGTCTTTGGCGATGGCGACGAACTCGTTTGGTAATGCGTTGACGCAGACGTTCTCGGGTCGTTTTTCGGATCGTTTTGGTCGCCGTGTGATGGCGTTTTCGGGTCTGCTGTTGGCGGGTTCTGCGGTGACGTTTATGGGTTTCGCGCCGGTGGCGTGGGTGTTTGTGTCGTTGACGGCGTGTCTGGGTATTGGTGCGGCGTTTATGGGTCCGTCGATTCAGGCTGCGGTGTCTGATGTGATTGGTACTCGCCGCAGTGGTGGTCAGGTGTTGGCGGTGTATCAGATGTGTAGCGATTTCGGTATGATTTTGGGTCCGCTGGTGGCTGGTTTGATTGCGGATGCGTGGGGCTTTGTTCCGGCGTTCATTATGAGTGGTTTGTTGTTGGTGGCGGCGGCGTTTACGTGGGCGCCGTTCCGGAAGGCGCGCTGGCCGAAGGATATTGCGGACGCGGACTATACGGGCCGCTAAGAGCTCTCTAATAAGTAAAAAGCCGGTGCCCGGTTCCTGTTGCGTGACAGGAACCGGGCACCGGCTTTATGCGTACGAGAGGTGAGCTGGCAGCAACGCCCCGACCCCAGACTAGCCCCATATACCCCAGGCTGAGGCAAGCTAACCGGAGAAGGAAACCACGTACCAAGCCACCTATATTCCCTACCTCAAGGGATTGGCGCGTTACCTCCGAATCCCAACCACAGACCAACCCCCTATATCCTCTACCCGAGGGATAGGCGACCTAGAGGGCGTACCGGACACGCGAAGCGGGGGCTCCGTCCTCGAAGCGCCCCCAGGCGCTGAAGAGGGGGCACTCCCCCGCGAGTGTGAACCGGTACAACCTCTCCAAACAACTAACCCACAGGCTAGCGGGTCACAGGCACCTTGGAGAATTCACGCACGGTACCTTCGGGGTCGCCGGAGCGTACCAGTGCTTCACCGATGAGTACCGCATCGGCACCGGCACCGGCGTAGGCGCGTACGTCTTCGATGCTGGCGACACCGGATTCGGCAACCTTGATGACCGAGTTGGGCAGGTGCGCGGCCAGGGATGCGTAGTGCTCGTTGTTGACTTCGAGGGTCTTGAGGTTACGCACGTTAATGCCGACAATCTTGGCGCCGATGCGCTGGGCGACCTCGATCTCTTCAGGGGTGTGGGTTTCGACGAGGGCGTTCATGCCGAGCGATTCGGTGAGTTCGAGGAACTCGCGCAGGGTCTGCTCATCGAGGGCAGCAACAATCAGCAGAACCAGGTCGGCGCCGTGTGCTCGTGCCTCCCAGATCTGGTATTCGTCAACGGTGAAGTCCTTGCGGAGTACGGGGATGTTCACGGCGGCGCGCACAGCGTCCAGGTCGGCGAGGGAGCCGTTGAAGCGGCGCTGTTCGGTGAGTACCGAGATTGCTGCGGCGCCACCTGCTTCGTAGCGTGCGGCGAGCGCGGCGGGGTCGGGGATTTCGCCGAGCGCACCCTTGGACGGTGAGGAGCGCTTCACCTCGGAGATGATGCGTGCGGTCGTGCCGTTGCCGCCGCCGGGTACTTCACCGCGTAGGGAGGCGAGCGCGTCGCGGGCGGGTGCGGCTGCGAGGGCGCGCTTCTTCATTTCTTCGAGGGGAACCTGCTGTACGCGGGCGGCGAGGTCTTCGCGGACGCCGACGATGATCTCGTCGAGAACGGTGCTCATGGTGTCTCCTTGGGTTACTTGGTGGCGTTGACGGCTGCGTCTGCGTCCAGGGGTGCCAGGCCGGAGGCGGTCAGCACGGCGCGCAACGGGGCGGCGGACTTGTTGACGGTTTCGAGGGTTTCGGAGTCCGGGTTGGAGTCCATGACGAGGCCCGCACCTGCCTGTACGTAGGCGGTGCCTTCCTTGAGTACGGCGGTGCGGATGGCGATTGCCATGTCCATGTTGCCGGCGAAGTCGAAGTAGCCACATACGCCGCCGTAGACGCCGCGGCGGGTGGGTTCGTATTCGTCGATGAGCTGCATGGCGCGCGGCTTGGGGGCACCGGAGAGGGTGCCTGCCGGGAAGGCGACGCGCAGCACGTCGTAGGCGCTGAACTGCGGGTCGAGTTCGGCGCTGACGGCGGAGGAAATGTGCATGATGTGGCTGAATCGCTCAATAATCATGAACTGGTCGACGGATACGGTTCCGGGCTTGGCGATGCGCGAGAGGTCGTTGCGTGCCAGGTCGACGAGCATGAGGTGTTCGGAGCGTTCCTTCTGGTCGGCGAGCAGTTCCTCGGCGAGTGCGAGGTCTTCTTCGCGGGTTGCGCCGCGCGGGCGGGAACCGGCGATGGGGTGGGTGCTGGCGATGCCGTCCTTGAGGGTGACGAGCGCCTCCGGGGAGGAGCCGACGATGTGGAAGGGGGTGCCGTTGCTGTCTTCAAAGTTGAAGAGGTACATGTACGGCGAGGGGTTGGACTGGCGCAGTACACGGTACACGTCGAGTGCCTTGGCGTTGGTTTCGGCTTCGAATCGGCGTGAGAGCACGATCTGGAAGACGTCGCCGTCGATGATGTTCTTCTTGGAGCGGTCGATGGCGTCCTTGAAGCCCTGTTCGCTCCAGGTGAGGGTGACGTCTTCGCGGACCTTACGGTCAACGTCTGCCACGCCGGAGAGAGTGGAGGTGGTTGCGGTGGCGCCGCGCTGTAGGCGGCGGAGCATGCTGTGCAGGCGCGCGACGGCATCCTCGTAGGCGCCGTCAACGTTTTCGCTGGTGCCGTTGAAGTTGATGGCGTTGGCGACGAGCAGGACGGTGCCGTCCTTGTTGTCGTGAATTGCCATGTCGGAGACCATGTTGAGCGCGAATTCGGGCAGGTTCACGTCATCGGCGGGCGGGAACGGCAGGTGCTCCCAGTGGCGCACGACGTCCCAGCCGAGGTAGCCAACCAGGCCGGAGGTGAGCGGCGGCAGGGTCGGGTCGGGTTCGGTGTAGAGCATCTGCAGGGTCTTTGCGATGGCTTCTACGGGGTCGCCGTCGACGGGTGCGCCGGCGGGGGTGCGGCCCTGCCAGTGGACTGCGCCGTCAACGGTGGTGAGGGTGGAGCGGGAGGACGCGCCGATGAAGGAGTAGCGGTCCCAGGCTGCGGATTCGCCTTCTGCGGAGATTTTGGCGGATTCGAGCAGGAAGGTGCCGTGGGCTGCATCGACGGGTTCGCCCTGGTCGTTTTGGAGTACGAGGGATCGGTAGATGCCGATGGGGGTGAGTGAGTCGGCGAGGATTTTGATGTGTACGGGAATGACGCGGGTGCCGGCTGCGCGGGCGCGGAATTCTTCGAGGCTGGGGGTGATGGTGCCCAAATCCTGCATTGCTGTACTCCTTGGTGTTGGGTTGGACCTGCCGTTGCGTGACATGACAGTCGTGACATGACAGTGTGGGCATGCCAGCTTAGGGCATGTCGGCGCGGGTGTTGAGCCTAGTCAGCAAGGTATGCCGAGCCGGAGGTTAGCGCGTCAGTGCGCTGTCACCTCATGGCGTTCTGGCGCTGGGGCTCGGCACACTGTGACTCGATGTAGCTCTAGTGCCGCGCGTTGTTTCAGTTTAACCGGTACTACGGCCCAGTTCCACGGTGAAGATCAGAACGTTCTCTTCGTGAAACTGAGCCGCGTACCGTTCAGCCGTGTTAGTTGCTGAACTGCTTGAGGGTTGCTGCGGTCTGCAGTGCCGCTGCGGTCGCCTCGTAGCCCTTGTCTTCGTTGGAGCCTTCCAGGCCTGCACGGTCGAGTGCCTGCTGCTCGTTGTCGCAGGTGAGCACGCCGAAGCCGATGGGGCGGCCGGTCAGCACGGACACGTCGGTCAGGCCGTTGGTTGCGCCCTGGCAGACGTAGTCGAAGTGGGGGGTGCCGCCGCGGATGACCACGCCGAGCGCGACGATTGCGTCGAACTTCTCAGCGAGGCGGGTTGCTGCGACGGGCAGTTCGAAGGTGCCGGGAACGCGCACGAGGGTCGGCTCGATGCCTGCGTCGCGTGCTGCGCGCTGCGCACCGTCGATGAGGCCGTCCATGACCTGGGTGTGCCAGCTTGCCGCTACGATTGCGAGCTTGAAGCCCTTGTAGTCTTCGGGGTTGAGGGTGGTGTCTGCTGCGCCTACGCCGCTCATTGTGTTCTCCTTGTAGGTTTTGGGGTTTTTGAAAAATTAGGGGTTTGCAGGGGTGCCGCTACGCGCTTTTGAGCACGTGGCGCATGCGCTCACGCTTGGTCTGCAGGTAGTGTGCGTTCTCGACTCGGGCGGGAATTTCGTCCGGGATGAGTTCGGTGACTTGCAGGCCGAGGCTTTCGAGCGCCTCCTGCTTGGCGGGGTTGTTGGTCACGAGCCTCAGCTCGTTCACACCGAGTTCCTGCAGGATCAGTGCCGCCTGCGAGTAGTCGCGCATGTCGCCGTCCAGGCCGAGCGCCAGGTTCGCGTCGAGGGTGTCGAGCCCGGCATCCTGCAGCGCGTAGGCGCGGAGCTTGTTGACCAGGCCGATGCCGCGTCCTTCGTGGTTGCGCACGTAGATGAGGTACCCGCCGGTGTGGCCAATGATGCGCAGGCCGTTCTCCAGCTGGGGGCCGCAATCGCATCGGAAGGAACCGAAAATATCGCCGGTGGCGCATTCGGAGTGGATGCGTACCGCGGGCACTCCCCCGTCCTCGGCGGGTACGGGGGTGCCGTCACGGTCGAGGGCGCGGGCGCTGATGTGCTCGGCGCCGTCTGCGAATCGCCAGGCGCGCAGGCCGAACACACCCTGCGGGGTGGGTACGGCGACCTCTTCGGTGCTTTCAACCAGCAGCGGGCTGGGGTTGGGCACCATGTCGAGGGGGCTGACTCGGTAGCCTTCAGCGAGCTGGGAGGCGATGCGCAGGGATTCGGCGCTGAGCTCTTCAGCCTGCGCCTCAACCGGCTCGACCGGGGTGCCCGGCTCTGCCAAGGTGACAGCCGCGGGGGTGCTCAGCTCTGCGGGAGTGCCTGGCGTTGCCTGGGTGTTAGGGGTTTCGCTCATGCGTTCTCCTACGCCTTAGCTACGTACTTGATGAGGTCTTCGATAGAGATCATGGGCAGGTTGTGCTCGGTGGCGAAGGCGCGCAGTGCGTCGAAACGCATCATGGAGCCGTCGTCGTGCACGACCTCGGCGATAACGCCCACGCCGGACAGGCCCGCCGCGAGGGAGAGTTCCACAGCGGCTTCGGTGTGGCCGGGGCGCTCCGCCACGCCGCCGTCAACAGCGCGCAGCGGGAAGATGTGGCCGGGGCGGGTGATGTCCGCCGGGGTCGAGGATGCATCCGCGAGGATCTGCACGGTGCGTGCGCGATCTGCCGCGGAGATGCCGGTGCTCACACCAGATGCCGCATCGCAGGAGACGGTGTATGCAGTGCCCTTGGGGTCCTCGTTGTTGGTGACCATGGGCGGCAGGTTCATCTCGTCGGCACGCTTGTTGCTCAGGGGTGCGCAGACCACGCCGGAGGTGTAGCGGATCATGAAGCCCATCAGCTCGGGGGTTGCGTGCTCGGCGGCGAAGATGATGTCGCCTTCGTTTTCGCGGTCTTCGTCGTCAACGACGACTACGGCGCGACCTGCTGCGATAGCGTCCACTGCGGTCTGCACGCTATCAAGGACGCTTGCGGCGTCGGCGCGACGCGGTGCAACCTGCTCACCGGAGTGCGCAGAGTCAGCCTGAGGCACGCCTGCGAACGCGGTCAGACGCTGCACGTACTTAGCGAGCGCATCGGTCTCAAGGTTCACACTGTCGCCAACCTTGAGGGCGCCGAGGTTGGTTGCCTTTAGGGTTTCGGGAATCAGGCCAACCTCAAACCATGCGGGGGTTTCGCCGGGCTCAGAAACGGCAGTGACGGTCAGGGACACGCCAGAAACAGCGATGGAGCCCTTCTCGGCGAGCAGGGGTGCCAGTTCGGTGGGCAGGTTGAAACGCAGGGTGCTCCACGCCTCGTGCGCGGTGACGGATGCGAGGGTACCTACCGCATCCACGTGGCCCTGCACGACGTGACCGTCGAGGCGGCCACCGGCGGGCAGGCAGCGCTCCAGGTTGACGGTGTCACCGGGGTTCAGGTTGCCGAGGTTGGTGCGGCGCAGAGTCTCCCCCATCGCGTAGGCGCGGAACTGGCCGGGCTGCAGCTGGTCGAGGTCGATAGCGGTGAGGCATACACCGTTGACGGCGAGGGAGCCACCGTGTTCGAGGTCGGCGACGATGTCACCGGCGTTGAGGGTCAGGTAGGCTGCGTCGCTACCTTCGATGGGGGTGATGGATTCTACGGTGCCGAGGGCGCCAATGATTCCGGTAAACATGTGTGCTTTTCCTTTTCTCGCCGTGTCCGCCGGGGCGTCGTCGTTGAGGGCGACGGGCGGCGATGGTTTGTTCGTCGGTATAACTATACGTATTTTTCGAATATTCCCCGTGACGGGGAGCTTTTGTGCCAGCATGCGAACCAGCCGACACAAACTAGCCGGGCGCCGGCGGGGGGTCTTTGAGGTACTACTCCCCCGCCCGCGCTCAGCCGAAGGGAGACTAGCCCAAGCAGATGCTAGCCCAGCCGCGACTAGTCCAGCCGCGGCTAATCTAATCTCGGTTCGGGCGCGTGGCAGGCGTCCAGCTTCGGCAGGGTGCGCCGCTCACCCGGTTCCTGCGCCGTTCCGCGAGGTGCCGGCACCAGGTGCGTTGCGGTGTCATTACCGAGCACGCGCACCGCCGGGAACATGCCCAGATCGTCCAGTTGCAGGCGCGGCGCCTGCGCGAGGGTGTCCACGAGCAGCCGGTACACGGCGCTCTTGCCCTGCCCCATGATCATGGGGGCGCGGTACCAGACCATCTCATCGATAAGGTCTTCACCGGCGAAGAGGCCAACCATGCCGGGGCCGCCCTCAATCATGAGGTGCCGCACCCCGCGGGCGTACAGCTCATCGAGCAGTTCGCGCGGGTCGTGGGTGAAGACCTGCAGGAAGTTCTGCGGGTCCGCCTCCACACCTTCGGGCGGGTTGAGGCCGCGCACGCGGTAGTTCTCGGTAATCTCGGTTTTACCCATGACCACGCGCAACGGCTGCTTCTCGAAGCGTTCCCCGTTGGCGTCGCGCGCGTCCAGGGTCGGGTCGTCCATGAGGGTGGTGCGGGTGCCGATCAGGACGGCGTCGGCGCGGTGACGAATCAGGTGCCCGTCAATGCGCGCGGCGGGGCCGGTAATCCACTTGCTCGTGCCGTCAGCAGCCGCGATGAACCCGTCCAGGGTGGAGGCGCTCTTTGCGGTAATGAAGGGGCGGCGTTCGGCGGCGGCAATGAACCAGCGCTCGTTCAGCAGGTAGGATGCGTTCGCGAACTCCTCCATGGCGTGCACGGTGACGCCCTGCGAGCGCAGGTAGGCGGCGCCTCCGGCGGCGTTTTCGGTGTCGTCGCTGTAGGCGTAGTAGAGTTCGCTGATGCCCGCCTCGGCGACGGCGTGGGAGCAGGGGCCGGTGCGTCCGGTGTGGTTGCAGGGCTCGAGGCTCACGTACATGCGGGCACCGGTGAGGTCGGTTCCCACGGCTCGGGCGGCGGCGAGGGCGTCGGCTTCGGCGTGCGGGGTGCCTGCGCCTCGGTGGTAGCCCACGTGCAGCAGGTGCCCGTGCGCGTCAGTGATGACGGCGCCGACGAGGGGGTTCGCGCCGCGGATACCCTGGCGTGCCGCCTGCAGTGCCAGGGTCATGGCCTCTGCGTGGCTAAGCGTCTGCTCGGGACTGGGCAGCTGGAGGGTACGTGCGGCGGGCAGACCGGCGAGGTGACCGTACTCCGCGGCGGAGTAGTCCGCATCGTTGCGCGGCGAAGATACGCTCGGGGCGACGGTTACGGGCAGGTGCGCGCTCGCCAGCACCTGCAGCGAGGGGTTCTGCGGCATTTATGCACGACCCTTCTTCACGTCGGTTACCTCAACGGTCACGTCGGGGAACTGGGTCTGTATCTGGGTCTTCTGCGCCTCCAGGTTGCGGGTGCGCCACCAGACGAAGAAGCCGACCAGGGTGAAGCATCCGTAGAACACGTACATGAGGGAGGTTGCGTAGTAGCCTGCGCTCCACAGCAGCGGCACGCCGACCAGGTCGACGGCAACCCAGATGAGCCAGAATTCAACCCAGCCGCGCGCCATGCCGTAGGTGGCGAGCAGCGAGCCGGTGAAGATCCAGGCGTCGGACCAGACCGGTTCATAGGAGCCGAGGGCACGGAAAATAGGGGTGAGCAGCAGGGTGCCTGCGACCATGGCGACAACCAGGCCTGCGCGTTCGGTGTTGGTAGCCCACTTGGGGATCACCGCGGCACCTTCGGAGGCGTCACCACCGGCGGCGCGGGTGGCGCGCCAACGATGCCAACCCCAGATAGAAACAGCAATGAACATGATTTGGCGGCCTGCCTGGCCGAGCATGGTGACGGGGTGCGGGCTGCCGACGAGGGCGCCCAGGAAGACGGTGAGGAGCAGCAGGTTACCGAGAATGCCGACGGGCCACGCCCATACTTTGCGTCGCATGCCGCCGAGCGCCGATGCCAGGCCGAATGCGTTTCCGAGAACTTCGCGCACGAGGAGGGACTGGTCCCCCACGTGAATTTGTGCGTCGAAGAGCCACCGCAAGATGTCCATTGTTTCTTTCCTCTCTGAGTTGGACCGTGTGTCGGATGCGCTGTGTGCGCATCTGCGGCGGCTCCGGGGAGAGGAACAGAAAAGGGCGGCTACCGCGGGCATCTTATGGGGTGCCCGGTATCCGTGGTGAGGCGGGAGCGGCGAATCAGCCAACCGTGGCTGAAAACCGTGGCTGAAACCAGCGGCTGCGGTCGAGGGGAATAACATACCGGCACCTACGAAAGGTGCCTATCCTCTGTCTTACAGAAAGCTGTCTCATATAAAGCCGTCTCGCAAAAAACCGCTGCGCTCTCGAGCAACAGTTTTTCTAGCAACAGTTTTCTCAAGTAACTGCTTTGGTGCACCCTGCACGTTATCCCGGTTTCTCGGGAGGTGCGGCGGAGTGCGCTCCTGCCTTTTTCTGCTCGTGCTACCTTCCATCCAGACTGTACTGTCGGCACCGGATTTTCACCGGTTCGGCCTCTCTTGCGGGCGGGCTTCTCTAGCGGAGTCTTGGCGTCCTGTGCGGATGCGAAGATTCGTACGATTTTTGCCTGCCTGCGAGAGTGGTTCGCGGGCTGTGACCGCCGGTTCGGAATTTCACCGACCCCGGAGCACGATGTCGATACTGATTATGCCACAGCGCACGCCGGGGGTTTAATTTGTTTTCTCTGGGATAACTTCCGTGACAAGATGACGTTTTATGACTGTGCTCTTAGCGTGTCTTCAAGCCCCTCTCAACAAGCCCTCGCGGTAGTCACTTGCGGAACCGTTTTGGAACCCGATTCTTCAATTTTCGGGAATGATTTATCACGGTTTCATAACGGTGGAGAGCGCCAAACAGACCAAAGAGTTATGAAGGCCTCCAGGGGGCTACTCAGAGCACATTGAACACCCGTCAATACCTTTATGACAAGGAATTATAACAATAAGGTTAAATTATTGGTTTAAGGTTTACTCCAGGGGTGATTTAAGGTTATTCTTATCTACAGGAGCTCCCATCACCGATAAACCGGTTCCGTTGAGAGCAACATGATTCGGACCATCCGAGCACTCACATCAAACCCTTAAGCTTCTGCCATTTGAAGCTGGAAAACTGGCCCGCGGACTGCATTCCTAAGGATGGTTTTCACGCAACATCTGCGCGTACTGGATTGCGCAGTATTGCGGCACACGATGTTGATGTGCTTCACCATCGGGAGGCAACCACACCGAATTGTTTTCTCAACGGAACCGGCGTGGGAGCTCTTCCGAATAAACTTCCGGAAGATCGCATGGCGTGCGCCTTTGTATACCTGTACGAGGGGGCGTTGTGCGTGTCAAACGGTCATAAGCTCCCGTTCTTCTGTCGTCGCCTACCGTGGTGCGCGATGGGGGTTACGGGAACCTTGCGGGATGGTTGATCCCGCGCGCTCTGCATTGTCTTGTGGAGTGTGGTGTGTTTGGGTGGCGTATTCGCAGTGCCGGAGCGAATACGCCACCCGTTTTTAACGTGTAAAACAGGGGCACCCCAGACTGAGGCAAGCTAGCCTGAGAAGGAAACCCCGCACCAAGCCACCCATATTCCCTACCCCAAGGGATTGGCGCGTTACCTCTGAATCCCAACCACAGACCAACCCCTATATAAACCCCACCGAGGGGTAGGCGACCTAGAGAGCGTACCGGACACGCGAAGCGGGGGCTCCGTCCTCAAGGCGCCCCAGCGCCGCAGAGGGGGCACTCCCCCGCGCGCGGCGTCCGGTATGCCACTCTCTCGTAAACGCATTCAGAAAACGTAACGCTCCCCCACCTACAAGCTGTAGGTTGAGGGAGCGTTATGTCTTTATGAGGCTAAAGTCTGAAGGATTAGTCCTCTACGGAGCGGAATGCTACAACCGCGTTGTGGCCGCCGAAACCGAAGGAGTTCGACAGTGCCACAATCTCACCGGCGGGCAGCTCACGTGCCTCGGTCACCACATCCAGGTCAATCTGGGGGTCCTTGTTGTCCAGGTTGATGGTGCAGGGTGCGGTGCGGTGGTGCAGTGCCAGTACGGTGAGTACGGCTTCGAGGGCGCCCGCGCCGCCGAGCAGGTGGCCGGTCATGGACTTGGTTGCGGAGACGGCAATGTTCTTGGTGTGCTCGCCGAAGGTTTCGTGCATTGCGGTTGCTTCGGGCAGGTCACCGGCGGGGGTGCTGGTGGCGTGCGCGTTGATGTGCACGACGGTCTTCGGGTCGATGTTGCCGTCTTCGAGGGCTTCGCGCAGTGCACGGGTTGCGCCGAGTGCTGCGGGGTCCGGTGCGGTGATGTGGTAGGAGTCAGCGGATACGCCGGTGCCTGCCAGTTCCGCGTAGACGCGTGCGCCGCGTGCCTTGGCGTGCTCTTCGGATTCGAGGATGAGGGCTGCTGCGCCTTCACCCATGACGAAGCCGTCGCGGTCGACGTCGTAGGGGCGGGATGCCTTTTCGGGTTCGTCGTTGCGGGAGGAGAGTGCCTGCATCTTGGCGAATGCTGCCATGGGAAGCGGGTGGATTGCTGCTTCGGCACCGCCGACGATGACGACATCTGCCTTACCGCTGCGGATCATTTCAGCACCGAGCTGCATGGCTTCGGTGGAGGATGCGCATGCGGAGACGACGGTCTGTGCTGCGGCGCGTGCCTTGAGGTTCATGGAGACGGCTGCTGCGTTGCCGTTGGGCATGAGCATGGGAACGGTCATGGGGAGGACGCGGCGGGGGCCCTTTTCGCGGAGGGTGTCCCATGCGTCGAGAAGGGTCCACACGCCGCCGATACCGGTGCCGAAGGCTACGCCGGTGCGTTCGGGGTCGACTTCTTCTGCGGAGTCGGCGTCGGGGCCGGAGAACCCTGCGTCTTCCCATGCTTCGCGTGCGGCGATGAGGGCGAGCTGGCCCGAGGGATCCAGGCGCTTTGCTTCTACCTTGGTGAGGCGGCCGGATTCGAGGGCGGGCACGGCGAGCTGGCCTGCAATGTATACGGGCAGGTCGTATTCCTTGACCCAGGGGTGGTCGAGGGTGGATACACCAGATACGCCCTTGGTTGCGTTTTCCCAGGTGGTGGGGACGTCGCCGCCAATGGGGGTGGTCGCGCCGAGGCCGGTCACCAGCACTTTTCGAGACATTGTGGCACTTTCTCTTCGGTGGTCGATTTGGTGGTTTATCCGGTGGTGTGTGGATAAAAACCTGTTGGACCCGGGGTTTACAGTGGGCGTTTTCACGCCGTGGAGAGTGCAGTCATCGCACCCTGTGTGTTCCCGGGGGTATGTTGGATTGAAAGCTGAGTGAATAGCGATGCGGCGCGGGCCGGTGAGAGCCCGCGCCGCCTCGTTATTGGTTATAGCTTAGGCAGCGTTCGCGATGAACTCGACTGCGTCGCCAACGGTCTTGAGGTTCTGGACCTCTTCGTCCGGGATGGTCACCTCGAACTTCTCCTCAGCGTTCACGACGATGGTCATCATCGAGATGGAGTCGATGTCCAGGTCCTCGGTGAAGGACTTGTCCAGCTGAACGTCCTCAACCTCAACGCCGGTCTCTTCGTTAACGATCTCTGCCAGACCTGCGAGGATCTCTTCCTTGTTAGCCATTCAGGGGCTCCTTTGTTTTTTCGATGGTCATCGCACCCGCCGGGTGGGGGTACGCGTGCATTACCGAGTTTATCGTGTCTGCGTGGTGTACGCATGCGTCAACTCGGAGTTTGTGGGGATGCTTTCCCGCTTTCTTTTCTTTCTCGCGCACCGGCGCTGTGCCGGTCGTGAGGGGCGGTGAGCATCGGGCTCCGGTGGTTTTCCTTAGGGAAGGACGACTACCTGAGCTGCGAATGCCAGGCCGGCACCGAAACCAATCTGCAGGGCGAACTTGCCGGAGAGTTCCGGGTTCTCCTTGAGCAGGCGGTGCGCGGCGAGGGGGACCGATGCGGCGGAGGTGTTACCGGCATCGACGATGTCGCGTGCCACTGCCACCGTGTCGGGAAGCTTGAGGGTCTTGACCATCTGGTCAATGATGCGGGCGTTTGCCTGGTGCGGGATGAGCGCGCCGAGCTCGTCGGGGGTGATGCCGGCGGTTTCGAGTGCCTGCTTGGCGACCTTCGCCATTTCCCATACTGCCCAGCGGAAGACGGAGGGGCCGTCCTGACGCAGGGTGGGCCAGATCTTTTCGCCTTCTTCGACGGGGTTTGCGACGAAGTCGCGGTTGCGGATGTCCAGCAGGGAGTGGGTCATGCCGACGGTGCCCCAGCGGGAGCCGTCCGAACCCCAAACGGTCGGGGCGATGCCCGGCTCGTCGGAGACGCCTACGACTGCTGCGCCTGCGCCGTCGCCGAGCAGGAAGGAGATGGTGCGTTCGGTGTTGTCGATGAAGTCGGAGAGCTTCTCAACGCCGATGACCAGCACGTGCTTTGCGGTGCCCGCGCGGACGAGGGCGTCTGCCTGGGCGATGCCGTAGCAGAAACCTGCACACGCTGCGGAGATGTCGTATGCGGGGCACTTGGAGCCGATTGCGTCGGCGACCAGGGTTGCCAGGGAGGGGGTTGCGTAGGGGTGCGAGATGGTCGAGATGATGACCGCTTCAATATCCTCGCCAGCTACGCCGGATGCTTCGAGGGCGTCCTTTGCGGCGCCGATGGCCAGGTCGGTGACGGACTGGTTTTCGCTGGCGCGGTGGCGGGTTGCGATGCCGGTGCGCTGCTTAATCCACTCGTCGGAGGAGTCGATTGCCTCAACAATGTCATCGTTGGGGACGATGACCTCGCCGCGGGCTGCGCCGTAACCGAGGATGCGGGAGTAGCGGTTGATTTCGTACTGCTTGAGGGTAGTCACGTATTCAATCCTTAGTGCTGATGCTCGCAAGACACTGTGTGCCTCGCAGGTCTAAAGTGCATGTCTAGTGTGAAGGGTTCCCTGTGCGGGGAGGGCGGGGGCTCTCCCCCGGTGTTTAGCCCTTCAGCGAGGCGAGGTCCTCGGGAGTGTTGATGGAGGTGCCGGGCACGCCGCGCATCGCGCGCTTTGCCAGGCCGACCAGGGTGCCCGCGGGGGCGACCTCGATAATGCCGGCAACCTCACGCTCGAGCAGGGTTGCCATGCACAGGTCCCAGCGGACGGGGCTGGTGACCTGGGAGACGAGGGTCTTGACGAACTCTTCACCGGATGCCACGGCGGAACCGTCGCGGTTGGTCAGCAGTGCGGAGGTCGGGTCGGAGATCTGCAGGGATGCGGCGAACTCTTCCAGAGCGGGCACGGCGGGTGCCATTGCCTCGGTGTGGAATGCGCCGGCGACCTTCAGGGGGATAACGCGAGCGCGTGCGGGCGGGTTCGCGGCGAATGCTTCGATGGCGGGGATGGGGCCTGCGGCTACAATCTGGCCGCCGCCGTTGGAGTTTGCTGCGACGAGGCCTGCTGCGTCGATGGCTTCGCGGACGTTTTCTTCAACGCCACCGAGTACTGCAGCCATGCCGGTCGGGGAGGCGGCTGCCGCCTCCGCCATGCCGTTGGCGCGCACGCGCACGAAACGCATTGCGTCTTCGTCACTGAGTACGCCCGCGAGGGCTGCTGCGGTGATTTCGCCGACGGAGTGGCCCGCGAAGATGAGCTCTTCACCGTCGAGTTCGCGCAGGGCGAGGCGACCGGTGACGATGCCTGCAGCCACGATGAGAGGCTGGGCGATTGCGGTGTCCTTAATGGTTTCTTCTTCGGCTTCGGTGCCGTAGTGAATCAGGTCGATGCCTGCCGCTTCGGAGAGTCGTTCCAGGTGCTCACGCACACCTTCAATCTCGAGCCAGGGGCTCAGGAAGCCCTTCTTCTGGGAGCCCTGTCCGGGGCAAACGAGTGCGCGCATGCGGTGCGACCTTTCTGGTTTTTAGTACTCGTACGCGGTGCCGTTATAGAGACGGAGACCACGGTTAGTCTGTTACCTATGCTACCTTGTTCAGCCACCCTGTATAAACATCACTGTGCAGAAACTTTGGGCTGCGCGGGATATTTAGGCAGACGTTGAACAGTGTATAGCTTAGATTGAACTCGTCCATTCGTACAACCCGAACGGGCAAGGTTCAAATAGAGAGACAGCTAACTTTCGGGTTGTCACCCCTATGCTCGCGGATGCGCCCGCGCGTACGTCTCCGCCAAACGCTTCATCGACACGTGCGTGTAAATCTGCGTGGTCGCCAACGAGGAATGGCCCAGCAGCTCCTGCACCGAACGAATATCGGCACCACCATCGACCAGGTGAGTCGCCGCCGAATGACGCAAAACGTGCGCACCCGACGCCTGAGTATTCTCCACCGTGCGCAGCAGGCGGGTCAGGTCCTCACGAATCTGACGGGCATTCGCACGCCCACCCCGAGGGCCAATAAACAGCGCCGTCACGCCCTGGGACCCTTCCGGAATCCACTGCGGACGACCATAGGACACCCAACGATTCAACGCCTTAAGCGCCGGGGTACCCAACGGCACCACGCGCTCCTTATTGCCCTTACCCAGCACGCGCACCGTCTTATTCGCCCGGTCCACGCTCTGCAAATCCAGGCCCGTCAGCTCAGAAATACGCATGCCCGAGGCGTACAGAACCTCAACCACAGCTTCCAGGCGCAGCAGGCGCGCATCCCGAGGATCCTGCGCCCGACGCTCCTGCAGGGTAGTCAGCAGCTGGTTCATCTGCTCACGGCTCAGCACCGGCGGCAGGTGATTCTCACGCTTGGGGGTGCGCATACCGCGGGTCGGGTTGGCGTGCACCAGCTCCTCCTCCTGAGCCCAGGTGAAGAACGTGCGCAGGGTCGAACCGCGGCGCGCCACCGTAGAACGAGCCGCCTGCCGCAGATATAGCGAACCCAACCACTCACGAATCAGGGACGCATCAATGCTGTCCAGATGCCGCACACCGCGGCGCGCCATATAGCCGAAGAAGCCCTCCAAATCAGAGATATACGAGCGGATCGTCTCTTCAGAACGGTGCTTCTCATAGCGCAAAAAACGCTCAAAACGGTCCAGGACAGGGCGGAACACCTCACCGGAAACCCCTAGCGCCGATTCAGGCAGTGCAGAATCAGGTAGAGCAGAGCTCTCTACTTGCTCCGGCGCAAGCGTGCGGGTGTAGGTCACCGGCAGGGTCGTGGAGGGAGCCTCGTCCCGGTAATCTTCCCGGCTTTCGTTCCGGTTCTCAGCCCGGTTTTCGTGCTGGCGGGCGGGGGTCATGCGTCCCTCCTTTCGGGTTTCGGTCTGTCGACATTTTCTCCGCGCGTCTGCTGATAGCGCAGCGGCGGGGTAGGCTCCGCGCAAGTATGCGCAAGCCTACCCCAATTGTAGAGAGGTTCCACGCTCTCCACGTGCTGCCTTGTTATGACCGGCCGTCCCGTCATGCCCGACCGCCGCAACCCGCTACTGCCTGGATGTTCACTACGGGCGTTCAGACAGGGTTTTAGCGGGGTACTCAGCGGGGGCTCTTCTACGCAGCGACAGCCGGGCGGACCTTCCGCCAGCTCGTTCCGCTACTCTCCGCCAGACCGCAGCGACCCAGGTGGAACAGGTCAGCCATCACGTCGCGAGCGCTCAACCCGAGGGCTGCGGCAATCTCATCCACGCCGCGGTAGGAGCGCGGGCTCAAATCGTCCCAGACTCTACCCTGTCGTTCGGTCAGCTCATCCAGCGCCGTCGAGGAGGCAGCAGATGCCGGATCCCACTCGCTCTCATGTTCGGCGCCCAGCTCGAAACCCGCGGCGGCATCGTACTCGAGAATATCGGCGGCCTCGGTGAGCGTTTGCGCTAGTCCATCGCGCAGCAGACGGTTCGTTCCCACCGAGTTCGGCGAGTTAATCTGCCCCGGAACCGCCCAGAGCGTACGCCCAATCTCCATTGCGTGACGAGCCGTATTCAGGGCACCGGAACGCCAGCGCGCCTCCACCACAATGGTGTGCCGCGCCAACGCCGCAATCAGGCGGTTACGCTCCAGAAAACGCCAGCGCGTGGGGGTGTTACCCACGCTCACCTCGCTCATGATGAGCCCGCGGTCAACAATCATGTTCAGCGCATCCGAGTTCTGCGCTGGGTACAGCCGATCCAACCCACCCGCCATGAAGGCGATAGTCGGCAGGTCGCTACCCTGCTGGGTCAGCGCCGCCCGATGCGCCGCAATATCAATGCCCATCGCGCCGCCAGAAATCACCGTGTACCCGCGGCGTGCCAACTCGGCGGCAAGGTGGGTCGTCGCCTCCGTACCGTAGATGCTCGGGTCACGCGAACCGACCAGGGCAACGCTCGGGGCAGCCGCCACATCCATCAGGTGCCGCGAATCGCCTCGACACCACAACCCGTACGGGCGGGCGGGCCCCAAATCGTTCAGCTGCGGCGGCCACAGCGGATCGGCGGGAGTGACCAGCCACGCCCCGCAGGTTGCCGCCATGTGCGCCTCCGCGTTCAGGGTGCGTTCCATGCGGCGGTTCCAGCGCAGGCGGCGGGTCGCGAGCGCCTTGCCGAACTTATCGCGGCTCAGCTGATGCTCGCCCGGCGTGTAGTAGCCATTCGCGCTACTGAACAGGGCGGACTCCCCCTCGGCGGGTGCACCCACCGAGCGCAGAAATTCGCTGAGCTGCTCGTCCGGTTCGCCGTGCTCCCAGGTTTGCTCATCGGGGATGTGCCCGGTCAGCAGATAGTGCAGGGTCAGCGGGGCGCCCAAGGTGGTTAGAGACTCGACCACGAGCTCATCGGCGGGTTCGGCGTAGCGCATCAGCTGGGCGGTGCAACAGCGGATGTACTCGCGGCACGCTGCCTCAAGCTCCTCCGTGCTGAGGGCTGGGTTGAACAGGGGCGCGGGCTCAGAACCACTGGAGGTGGTGCCCGCCGCGGGTTCGAGGCGCTCGCCCTGCAGATTCTCCCCCGGCTGTTCCTGCTGGTTCAGTTCTTCTAGATATACCGGGTTCAGGCAGGAGGCGAGGAACCCCGGCAGGCGCGCCGCGTTGTACGGGCTCGGCGAAGGCTCCTGCCCCAGCGACAGAATATGCGCCACCCTCTCACGCACCAGGGCGTGCCGATCCTGGGTGCGACCGGGCAGGCGAATCTGTAGTTCCTCCTGCACAAAATCCTCCGCCGCGCTTTCTTCTGGCACATGCTCTTGCGGCGCATGCTCTCCCGGCACGTGCTCTTCCGGCGCTGTTTCTCTCAGCCCGTTTTCTTTCAGCCCAGCTTCTTGCAATTCAGCCTCTTCGGCTCGTTTCTTCAGCTTCTTCTCACTCATGACCTTCTTCTCCTCTCATCAGTGATTCGTTCTATCAACCGGCACGCTATTTCAACTGTCCCTGCTGCCTCAAAAAGAGCGCCACATCCAGGTGCTCACGGCTCGGGTAGGCGGCACCCTCCAAATCGGCGAGGGTCCAGGCGATACGCAACACTCGGTCGTAGCCGCGCGCCGTCAGCGTTCCGCGGTCCACGGCGGCGTTCAGCTCGCCGGTGAGCTTCGCGTCCAGACGCAGCGGGCCGCGCAGAATCTTGCCGTTCATCTCCGCATTCGTCTTCAACCCGTACGGTTCCAGGCGCTCCCGCTGAGCCTGCCGTGCCGCCATGACGCGCTCGCGAATCTGCGCCGAACTCTCATTCACCTGACCGCCCGCAAGCTCCGTGGACGACACCTTCGGAACCGTCACATTCACATCAATGCGGTCCACCAGCGGGCCGGACAGACGCCCAAAATAGGCGCGACGCTCACGCGGAGCGCACGTGCACTCCGTACCGGTGCCCACGTTCATGCCGCAGGGGCACGGGTTCGCCGCCAGGATCAGCTGAAACCGCGCCGGATAGGTCGCCGACGCGCTCGAACGATCCAAGGTCACGGTCCCCGACTCCAGGGGCTGACGGAGCGAATCGAGCACCGTGCGTTTGAACTCCGGCGCCTCGTCGAGAAAGAGCACGCCGCGGTGCGCTTTAGACACACAGCCCGGGCGGGGAATGCCGCTACCGCCACCAAGAATCGCCGGCGCGGAGGCGCTATGATGCGGCGCCTCAAAGGGCGGCTGACGCACCAGCTCGCTCAGGTGCTCCCCCGCCGAGCAGAGGGAACGAATAGCGGTCACTTCCATCGCGGCATCATTATCGAGGGTCGGCAGGATGCTCGGCAGGCGCTCCGCCAGCATGGTTTTACCCGAACCGGGCGGGCCGGTCAGCAGCATGTGGTGGCCACCCGCGGCGGCAATTTCCAGAGCGAAACGACCCTGCGACTGACCGGCAACATCGCTCATATCCGAGGGAATTTCAGCCGGTTTCACCGCCGGGGCGCTCGCCTCCGTCTGCGGGGCGGGCGGGTAGGTCAGCTTCTGACTCTCAGCGCCGAGAGCGGCAAAGACCTCCGCCAGGCAGCGGAAACCGCTCACCTGCGCGCCGGGAATGAGCGCCGCCTCCTCAGCGTTTTCGGCGGGCACAATCACGCGGTGGTGACCGGCATCCACGGCTGCTTTGACCGCGGGCAGGATGCCCGGCACGGGACGTAGCGTTCCGTCCAGTCCCAGCTCGCCCAGGAAGACGCTATCGCCGCTGGGATGCAGTTTCTTCTCCGCCTGCAACGCCGCAACCACAATGGCAAGGTCGAACGCCGAGCCGCGCTTGGGTAGGGTCGCGGGGGTCAGGTTCACGGTGAGCCGGTGCTGAGTGAGGGTGATGCCGGTGTTCTTCGCCGCGGAGCGCACACGCTCTTTAGATTCGTTGAGGGCGGTATCGGGCAGTCCCAGCAGCACGAAGCCGGGTAGGCCCTGCGAGATGTCAGCCTCGACGTCAACAATATGCCCGCGCAAGCCAACCAGCGCCACGGAATAGGTGCGTGCGAATCCCATTACGCCACCGCCTTCAGATGCTCGAAGGTGAAGGTTTCGCAGGTTCCGGTCACCGCAATTGCGTCAATGCGAAAGCGCGGAAAATCCAGGTTCTCGCGCAGGCGGCACCAGAGAATCGCCAGCGAGCGCGTGCGACGCGCCTTATCGCGGTCAATGGACGCGAACGGGTGCCCAAAGTCTTCGCTGCTGCGGGTCTTGACCTCAACGAAAACCAGTTCGTCCTCGGGGTCAATGGCGATCAGGTCGAGCTCGCCGCGGATCTGTTCGTGTTCCAGCCCGGCGGGCGGTCGCCAATTCCTCTCCAGAATGCGGTAGCCGTTCGCTTCCAGGATGCGGGCGGTCAGCTCCTCGCCCCACCTGCCGACGCTGTGGGCGCGGGGCGGGGTTCGCTGGAGCTGGGTTCGCGGAGGCTGGGTGCTCTGGAGCAGAGGTCTGTTGGGTGCGCTTCGGGTTGCGGCGCGGGCTGTTATTCGGGCTGTTGTCATTGGTCTCTCCCCCGGTAGATAGCGGTAGTGCTTCTACTGTGCCCGCCGCGCACATGCCCGAATGCGGTTAACGAAAAACTGTGGATAACCTCGGCTCCCAGAAGGAATTAGAGGTTATCCACAGTCGGTTATTTGAAATTTTGGGGCATATTTTTCAAAAACGCCGCTCGGGTGCCGATTCGACGCGTCATATTCGCGCGGGTTCATCACCCAGCACTGCCACCCGGCAGCTCGGCAGCCGCGCGCTTACCCCCGGCAAGGCGGTAAATCGGGCGTGAGCTAGGCGTTAAAGTCCGGCATTTCCGGCACGGTGAACTCCTGGTTGGGCAGACGCTCCTCCACGTTCACGTCACGCACCGAGTAGGCGTGTACCTTCTTCACAAAGCGGTTGGAGCGGAATACATCCCACACCCACACGTCGCTCATGCTCACCTCAAAGTAGAGGGTGCCGTCCTGCACGTGCGGGGTGACGTCCACCTGGTTCGCCAGGTAGAAGCGTCGGTCGGTTTCTACCGCGTAGCTAAAGAGCGACATGACGTCTTTGTATTCGCGGTAGAGCGCCATTTGGGCGTCGGTCTCGTAGTTTTCGAGGTCTTCTGCGCTCACTACTCTTCCTTTCCTGGGCTTTTGTAGTACTGATTCAGCGGTGGCACGTTAGGCTTTAGCAGGCTTCCGAGGCGCGGTTTTCAGGAACACCGCGCACTCTAGCCGCGCTGTGCCGCAGCAGCCTCAATCTGCTCGGCGGTCGCCGGAAGCGACCATGACAGTCGATGCTGCGGGCTGGGGCCCTGCACGCTAATCGCCTCGCGGTGAGCGGCGGATCCGTAGCCCTTGTTCTTCGCCCAGCCGTACCCCGGGTAGCGGGCATCTAGCTGGACCATCAGTTCGTCACGTTCCACCTTCGCAACCACCGATGCGGCGGCGATGGAGGCGCACTTGTAGTCACCCTTAATGACCATGGTCACCGGCATCTGCGCGGGCTCATCTGCACCACCCTCACCTGCGCCTTCCCACGCCTGGGCGAGCAGTGCGTTGTAGTGTGCCTGCGCCGGGTCCGGTACCAGCGCGCTGAACAGGTCCTCCTGCGGAGGGGTGAACCAGTCGTGCTTACCGTCCAGCAGGGCGGCGTCGGCACGGTATCCGCGGCGCGCCAGTTCGGCGAGCGCACGCTGGGCGGCAAGCCTCAGCGAGAGGGGCATGCCGAGCCGGTCAATATCTGCCGGTTCCACGTGCCCGACCGCCACGGCGCACCACTGGCGGATTTCGGGAACCATGGATTCGCGGCGCGCCGGTGAGAGCGCCTTGGAATCGATCAGCCCGCCCACCTCGAGGGTGGCGTCCGGGGTGAGGATTGCGACGCCCACGGTGACCGGGCCCGCCATGGAGCCGCGGCCTACCTCATCGATTCCGGCAACCGTGCGGGCACCGGAGGCGAAGAGCTGCTGCTCGTACTCGAGGTCGGCGGCGGGCGGGGTTGTTTTCGCGGGCTTAGCTTGAGCGGGTTTCGTTGCGCTCTTCTGAGCGCTCACCATCATTGCCACGCTCGCTTATTCGCTCGGGGTGGAGGTCGGTGCGGGAATCGAGGAGAACACCGAGCTCTGATCCTGCAGCAGACCGAAGTGGTTCAGCGGCCACGCCACCACGAACACGTTACCCTGCACGTCGTCCTTGGAGATGAACGCGGTGCCGTCGCTAATGTGGTAGCGGGAGTCGGCGGAGTTGCTGCGGTGGTCACCCATGACGAAGTACTTGCCGGCGGGCACGGTCACCTTGAAGGGGACCTCCGAGGGCGGGTTGCCGGGGTACAGGTACGGTTCGGTAATCTCTACGCCGTTGACCTTGATTTTGCCGTTGCCGTCGCTTTCGACCACGTCACCGGGGGTGCCGATAACGCGCTTGACCAGGAAGTTCGAGGAGGTATCCGGCAGAATACCGGCGAAGGACAGGGCATCCTTGAGCGGGCTGCTGGACTTCTGGGTGGAGGGAATCCAACCCTGAGAGTCCTTGAAGACGATCACGTCGCCGCGCTTGGGCTCGCTAAAGTAGGAGCCCGCCACGTTAATGAACACGCGGTCATTGACCTGCAGGGTCTGCTCCATGGAGCCGGAAGGAATGTAGAAGCCGCGCAGCAGGAAGGTCTTGACCAGGAATGCGATGACCAGCGCGTAGAGGATGACGGTGCCACCCTCACGTGCCTGCACCCAGAGCCATTCGCCGAGGCGGCCTTCTTCCTGCGCCTGGGAGTAGGTCAGCTCTGCTTGTTCGGCGCGCTTTGCCTTGCGGCGTTCCTTGGGGGTCATTTCGGAGAAGTCCTTGGTGGTTTCCACGTCTGCGGTGTTCTCCTCATCGGCGGCTTCTTCGCGCTCGGCATTCTTCGCTGCGGCATTCTGCTCGGTAGCCGTCTTCTCAGCTGCTGCCTTCTCGGCGGCGAGGCGCGCGAAGTATTCTTCCATTTCGCGGCGCTCGCGGCGGCTTTGAGGCTGGTATCCCTCAGGGAAGGGGCTGGTGTTCGCAGTGTTCTTATCGTCTGCCATGCTGGAGTGAGCCTTTCGTTTGAGAGATACCTAGCTCGAGTGAAACGGTACCTAGCTATTGTATCGAGAGTGCTTGCGCTCTTGGGCTTTTATTTTCTGAGAGCGGCAAGGTTCTCAGAATATGCAAAAACCGCTCCTTGCCCGCGGAATGCGGTTGGGGAGCGGTTTGCAACAGAATTCTGTATCTATAAAGATTAGAACTCGCGCTTCTCGCGGATACGAGCAGCCTTACCGTGGCGGTCGCGCATGTAGTACAGCTTTGCACGACGGACGTCACCGCGGGTCACAACCTCAATCTTCTCGATGGAGGGAGAGTGAACCGGGAAGGTACGCTCAACACCAACACCGAAGGAAACCTTGCGGACGGTGAAGGTCTCGCGAACGCCTGCACCCTGGCGGCCAACGACGAAGCCCTTGAAGACCTGGATACGGTGGTTCTTACCTTCAACGATCTTAACGTGAACGTTCAGGGTGTCACCGGGGCCGAATGCGGGGATGTCGTCACGGAGGGACTTCTTGTCGAGGAAGTCAAGAGTCTGCATAGTTGTAGATCTCCAGAGTCATCTGCCGCAGGTCAAATAGACTCAGATTGCTCTGCCCCACTGCGGGACAGAAAACTTCATGCTTCGGACAGGATTGGTGCCCGAAGGTTGACATCGTTGGTCGCTCTCCCCCCTGCGGCAGGGGCGTGCCCGATGTCAACACAATGCTCCATTATCCCAATGCACCCGCGTTTATGCAAGCATCCGGGGAGCACTTTTAGAAGGGGGGTTCGTCACTCTGGGATGCGCCGCCCTGGGACGCACCGTTCTGCGCCGGAGCATACTGCTGCGTGTACTGAGGCGCCTCCTGCAACGGCGCGCCCGAGTGCGGCATACTCTGCTGCGTTGCGTCCTGCTGAGGCGCACCCTGCACGGAACCCTCGTTGACCGTGCGCTTCTCCACGGTGCGGGCGAAGGTGCTCGTACCGTAGTTCAGGTCGTGACCGATGCCGAGGGCATCCACTTCCACGGTGGTTCCCTGCGTGCCGTCTTCGCGGTTCCAGCGGCTAATGCGCTGGCGGCCACTCACAACCAGCGGTTGCCCCTTCTCAATGGAGGTGGCGATGTTCTGGGCGAGGCGGCGGTAGGCTTTCACGGTGTACCAGTTGGTGGTGCCTTCTTTCCAGGTGCCGGTGGCGTCCTGCCAGCGCGGGGTGCTGGCGAGGCGAAAGTTCACGACGGGCACCCCGTTGGGCAGGGTGCTCAGTGCCGGGTCGGAGGCGGTAAATCCGCGGATCAGGATGGTGTCGCTCATGGTTTCTCCTTAGAAACTAGTGGGTGGGTTCTTCCACCCTGCCAGGGCTGAGCTATCCCTGCACCCGGTGATTACCGCTTCTGTGGATAACCTCGCGTTTTACGGTTTTGGGCACCGCCTGTGGATAAAGTTTTTGAACTTTTCACCCCGTTTTTTCAAAATTTGCCCGCGAGCAACACACTCCCTGCAGAAATATGACGACCACTCCCCCGCCGGCATCACGCCCGCGACCCCAAAGCTACCTCCACAAAACCCCACCCCATCCGGCATCGTGACAGGTATCTCAGCATCGGGGCGGCTATTTTTGCCCTCAAGTTCACTATTTCAGCCCCGCGCCCTCTATCCTTGTTGATGCGGTGCACTCAGCCGCATCCCATCTACCCGCCTTGGAGAATCCGTGAGCAAAAAGCCCGCGAACAACAACCTGCCCTCCCTGCAGGAACTTCAGCAGCTACAGCGCAACCTACCCAAGCTGCCCGATTCGATGGACCCGCAGAAGAAGCGCCTCATATACGGTCTACTCGCCGTGCTTGCCGTGATTGTGCTGATTATTGGCCTGGTCTACGTGAGTAAGAACGGTGTGGACGGCCTGCTCGGTTCGGATGCGACGACCTCCGCCACCGACGAGGAAGAAACCACCGTTGCCACGGAAACCCTCGCTGAGGTCAAGAACCCGTACAAGGCAGTTGACCCCGCGACCGCGCTCGCACCGGATCTGGCGACCGCGAAGAGCGAGCTGGCTTCCCTGCAGGTGAAGGAACGCGCGTCGAAGGCTGGCTACTCTCGTGAACAGTTCGGCCCCGCCTGGGATGACGTTGACGGTAACAAGTGCAACACTCGCGACGACATTCTGCGCCGCGACCTGACCAACCTTCGTTTCAAGGTCAGGACCCACGCATGCACCGTAATTAGCGGAACGCTGGATGACCCGTACACCGGCAAGACCATCGAGTTCAAGCGCGGCAAGAAGACCTCTTCAGCTGTTCAGATTGACCACGTGGTGGCGCTGTCGAACGCTTGGCAGACCGGCGCACAGGATCTGACCGCGGAGCAGCGCCGCCAGCTGGCGAACGACCCGGAGAACCTGCTCGCAGCAGACGGCCCGGCAAACCAGCAGAAGTCCGATGCGGACGCCTCCGAGTGGCTGCCGAGCAACACCGCCTACCGCTGCACCTACGTGGCACGCCAGGTGCACGTGAAGGCGAAGTACAAGCTGTGGGTGACCGCGGATGAGAAGAAGGTTATGGAGCGCGTGCTCAACTCCTGCAAGGACACCAACCCGGCTAAGAAGTAATCCCAGCCAAGAAATAGCCTCCCGGCACCTCGCGGCACACCAACGCAAAAAGCATAAAGAAAACCGCCTCGCACCCTGAGTTTTGGGTGCGAGGCGGCTTTCTTATGTGGCGCCCCAGGAGGGAATCGAACCCCCGACCAAGAGATTAGAAGGCTCCTGCTCTATCCTCTGAGCTACTGAGGCCTTCCTCTAGGGTACATGAGAATTTATGCTTCTCATGCACCGCGCCTCTCACGCGGGGGCTGTTCCGTTGGGCAACTCATCCGGCTGGCGCGGCATCCATCGAGCGTGCCGGGAGCTTACACCGGGAGTTCGCGCTGGGAATTCACGCTAGGAGCCTACCTTGGCGGCTTCCCTTTCTGCCTTCTTCACATCGCGGCGGCGTGCACGGCGGCTTGATGCGCCGGGGAACAGCTGCCACCACAGGCGGATGGTGGTGCGGCGAATCTGCGTGGGGTGCAGGCTCACGTACACCAGGCGGCGGGTTGCCGGGTCGAGGGCGACCAGGTAGATGATGTAGCCCAGGCAGATGACGGTTGCGATGAGTCGGCCCATGTCCTGGTTGAAATCGCGCAGGTAGGGCGAGACGTTCAGCTGGTCGCTCACACCATACGCCATGAAGAACAGCGTGGTGATGAAGTACCACATGAGCTGGAAGTGCGAGCGCAGGCCGGTTGCGGCGAGCATCGGGATTGCCCAGAGCAGGTACCAGGGCTGAATCATGGGGCTGCACAGGAGCATGAACAGGATCGCGAGGCCGGCGTGGCGCACGATGTTGCGGTCGCGTCCAACGAATGCCATGGCTACTGCGCCGAGCATGCCGATGCCCTTGCCGACGGTCTCGATGAGCTTGCGGATGACCTCGAAGGCCTCACCTTGAACGAACAGGGAGGCGGCGCCGATGAGCAGGCCGAAGGGGGTGTACCAGATGTACTGGCCGCCGGTGGTGGACAGTGCCTTGATCCAGCCGAATTCCAGTCCGGTTACCCAGCCCATGAGCGCCATTTCGGCGAGCAGCAGCACGCCGGAGAGAGCCCAGAAGATGAACTTGCGCGGCCAGGAGGCGTTCTTACCCGCCCAGAGCAGACCCACGAAGGGCAGCACCACGAGGGCGAGCGGCTTGACGGCAACGCCGAGGGCTACGAAGGTCACGCCGAGCGGGCCACCCCACCAGGTGTCGCGGTAGCGCTTGGCGTAGTAGAGGCCGCCGAGCATGAACATGGTCATGAGCGAGTCGTTGTGGCCGCTGGCAATGAACGATGCGATGAACAGCGGGTTCGGGCCAATCTGCCAGAGAGCGCGGACCTGGTTGAAGCCGTGCGCCTGGGCGAGTTTTGCCACGTAGAAGAGGATACCGATGACCGCGAGCACAGAGAGCAGGCGGAAGTAGAAGAGGGAGAGGTCGATGTTCTCCCCCGCCAGGCGCACGATCCACTCTTCGAGCTTGAGGGAGACCGGTCCGTACGGGGGCGGGGATTCCGCCCACATGGGGTCCGCACCGTTCTGCATGAAATTCGAGATTTCAGAGACACCGTGCTTGTACGGGTTGAGGCCGTGCGCCATGACCATGCCCTGACCGTAGTAGGAGAACATGTCACGGCTGTAGATGGTGAAGGCGAAAACCTGCGGCAGGGACCAGCTGGTGATGACTGCAATCATCCAACGCATGGTGTTGGGTTCGTTCCAGTCGCCCATTTTCTGGTAGATTCGCAGCCATTCGCGGCACATGATCATAGCGCCGAGGGCGAGCATGATGATGCCGGTGATGACCCATGTGGCTTCGAATCGGATGGCTCGAATAATGTCGTAGCGCCAGAAGCTGGAGCTGTCGGCGAGCCAGCCGACGGCGTAGGAGCCGAGGGTGACCATGATGGAGCCGATGGTGCCGATAATCACCGTGCGCAGACGGTGGTTATTGACGTAGTCCAAGAGTTTGGGTGAGAGAGGTGCGTCGTGTGCGCCGGGGGTGGTGAGCCGGTGTGCTAGCTCCTTTGGTGCGCGCATAACTCCCTTTCTGTCTGCATCGTCGTTCTGGTTTTTATCATACCGGAGCCCTTGGACGCACTTGTGAGAATCACTGTTACGAAAGCGCTTGTGGACACGCATCGACTCCCCTACCTGTGTGTTTTTATGACATCGTGGGAGTCCGGTCGGCGGCGTTTAGGGGTAGAGTGGGAGGGTGAGTATTTCTAGTGAACGTATTGTATGGATTGACTGCGAGATGACCGGCCTGGACGTGGAGAACGACGCTCTCGTCGAGGTGGGCGTTCTGGTAACGGATGCCGATTTGAACATTCTGGGTTCTGGCGTTGAGTTCGTCATTAAGCCCGGTGATGAGTCTCCTGCCGGTGCGCTGGAGAATATGAATGACTTTGTGCGGTCGATGCATGAGGCGTCGGGTCTGCTACCCGATATTGAGCACGGTGTGTCGATGGATTACGCGCAGGAGCAGGTGCTTCGTTACATCAAGAAGTATGTTCCGGTGGCGGGCAAGGCGCAGCTGGGCGGCAACTCGGTGGGCATGGATAAGCGCTTCTTGGAGCGCTACATGCCCGAGGTCATGGCGCACCTTCACTACCGTGTGATTGATGTGTCGACCATTAAGGAGCTAGCGTCGCGCTGGTACCCGGCGGCTCGTCACAGCGCCCCGGCGAAGACCGGTAACCACCGCGCGCTGGGCGATATCAAGGACTCGATTGATGAGTTGAAGTATTACCGCCGCGCTATTTTTGTGCCGCAGGGCCCGGATGCGATTGCTTCGGCGCAGATTGCGCGTGAGGTGGAGGCTGAGCGTGCCGCACGCGAGGCGGCTGAGCGTGAGGCTGAGGCATCCGAGGCGTAAGCACGGCATGTAACGAGCATCACGGCTTTTTGATTTGGCAGGTTTCTGAATCTCCTGTACAGTAGTATCCGTTGCATATCGCAAGGGAAACCAAGCGAAGCACATGGTGGTCGTAGCTCAGTTGGCAGAGCGCCTGGTTGTGGTCCAGGAGGTCGCGGGTTCAACCCCCGTCGATCACCCCGATGGAAAGGGTCGTTATGGTTATCCGTAACGACCCTTTCGCTTACCCTCAATCCGGTTCACCCGCACACGGTGTACCCGGCAAGTTCCCACTCAACAGTTCCCGTTCAACACAAGCAAAGGATAATTCCGTGGCTATTCGCCCCATCGTTATTCACGGCAACCCCGTTCTGCACCGCCCCGCGGCACCCGTCACCGAGTTTAATGATGAGCTCAAGGAGCTCGTGGCTGACATGTACGAGACCATGGACGCATCCAACGGTGTGGGCCTGGCGGCACCGCAGATTGGTGTGGGCCTGCGCATCTTCACCTACAAGATGGAGAATGAGGACGGCGTTCCCCCGCGCGGCTGCATCATCAACCCGGTACTGACCCTGGGCAAGATTTCTACCGCTGACCCGGACCCCTACGAGGAGGAAGAGGGCTGCCTGTCCTTCCCCGGTTACGGCTTCCCCCTCAAGCGCGCCGAGTGGGTGACCGTGAACGGTCTTGACGAGCACGGCAACCCCGTCCACTTTGAGGCGACCGGCTGGTTCGCACGCTGCATGCAGCACGAGACCGATCACCTGGACGGCAAGCTGTACGTGAACCGCCTAAATAAGAAGTGGACCAGCAAGATGAAGAAGGTCGTGAAGAAGGAAGGCTGGACCGTCGACGGTAACTCGTGGATGCCCGGCGTGGATCCGGACCCGTTCGGCCACTAATCGCTGGCTCACCCAAGTTTCTAAGCCCCTCCAGCTTTCGGCAGAGGACTCTTAGACAGAGCTTAAAACGAAGACCGCGAATGCACTCTCAAGCGCATTCGCGGTCTTCGTTTTCCCATCAGCCGATGATGTTTTTCATCAGTCAACGGTAGCGTGAAACGGGTCATCCTATGAGCCGGGTTCTGTCTAAAACGCCGCCCGAAGGAGCGTTTTGAGGCAATCATCTATCTAGAACGTACGTTGCCGCACGTCTCAAGCAGCCTACCCGAATACGCACCCCACCTCCGTGAAGGAAGCTGAAGGGGATCGGGCGCACTACCCTACCATGGCGTATTCTGTTTGACCTTGCTCCGAATGGGGTTTACCTAGCCGGGCACGTCACCGCGCCCGCTGGTGGTCTCTTACACCACCCTTTCACCCTTACCGCGGCGAACCGCGGCGGTTTACTTTCTGTGGCACTGGCCTGCGGGTTACCCCGAGTGGATGTTATCCACCATCCTGTGCTGTGGAGCCCGGACTTTCCTCGAAGCACGTGTGCCTCGCGATTGCCCAGACGGCCCGTTTCACCCAACCTATTATACGCACACCCTTGGAGGTGGCTATTTTCCGGGTTCGTTTCGCGGGTGCTTAGGGGTACACGGGGGCACACTGGGCCTCGCGGGTGCGCTGTCGTCTCGCAACTACCCTGCGCCTCGTAGCTACCCGGCGTCTCACGGGTACACTGGAGAGATGCTGATTCTTCTTCCCCCCTCCGAAGGTAAAACCCCCGCCCCTGCCGGCAATGCGCCGGTTTCTTTCGCTGACCTCTCGTTCCCCGAACTGACCGCCGAGCGTGAGAGCGTCCTGGAGGAGCTGGCAACGGTTAGCTCGGGCCCCGATGCTCTCACGGAGCTCAAGGTGGGTGCTTCCCTCGCAGCAGAGGTGGAACGCAATACGCGCCTGCTGACCGAACCTGCACAGCCCGCGATCCGCACCTACACGGGTGTGCTCTTTGAGGCACTGGATTATGCGAGCTTCTCCCCCGCCGAACGCGATGCCGCGCACTGGTCGTTGCTGATTTCTTCGGCGCTGTGGGGTATTCTGCGCCCCGAGGACGCAATTCCCGCCTACCGCCTGTCGATGGGCGTGAAGCTGGGTTCGGTGGGTGCGCTTGCATCCTTCTGGAAGGGTGCGTTGGGTACCGCACTGGAGGCAACCGCGAAGGACCAGCTGATTCTGGATTGCCGCTCTGCAGCGTACGCGAAGTCGTGGGTGACTCCCCCGTCGCAGACTCTGGCGGTTCGCGTGGAGCGTGTGGCGGCTGATGGGTCGCGTAAGGTCGTCTCGCATATGGCGAAGCATTATCGTGGCTTGTTTGCGCGCTACCTGATTCAGTCGGGTTTGGCGGCTCGTCCTATTGATGGTTCTACGGCTGGTATTGCCGAATTTTTGGAGGCGATCAGCGCGGACTGGTCGGTGGAGTGCACCCTGCCGACGGCGCGTAAGGCAGGCGTTTTGACGTTGCTGGTACATGAGCAGTAGGTCGCCCAACTATTTGTTTTCGCCTATTTTTTGCATCATATTGAAAATTTTTTAACTATTTTTCTAGGGGCTTAAGTCTGTATTTCCCCCTGTAAAACCACATTTCCCCACATTAAGCGGGTAGGTTTTTGCGGGGCAGAAGACGGGTAGTGTCTATCTATCCGCCTTCTTTTTGTGCACAGAAGTGCTTATAGTATTAAACGTCTCGCCATTGGTGGCGGGTACATCACTCACTAGCATTCACATTCTCAACTCAGCACACATGGAAACACGTCACGCCGCGTACGCATAGCAAACGACTAGAGGCTTAACCAATGGTTATTGGTTTGCTAGCGTAGAAGTAACCACTCAGAAACACATCGATGGGACAATGATATGTCTACTTTTTCCTCTCGTCGCGCCCTTTTTAAGGGTGCGGCAGCACTAACAGTCGCTGGCGCTTTGGGTGCGCACCATGCCGGCGAGCAGAGCGCCCAGGCTGCCACCTTGGACGTTATGACCACCCCGCTGACGTTCAAGATTACCGAGGCGTCGTTTGATATTAGCGGCTTCAACCTCAGCTACGAGATTACAGGCCTGCAGGCTGTGCTTGATACTGGCCTGTACACCCCATACATTGAGGCTGGCTACTACACCAAGGAGAAGGGCTTCACGCAGTTCTACTTCTTCGCTCTTGAGCCGAAGAAGCGCATCGAGAATGACCCCTACGTGAGGCACCACGTCATTTCTCGCGAGGTCACTGGTGGCCCGAAGGCGGACTACGGGATTCGCTTGTCTCTTCGTCCGCGCCGTGAGCAGTACACCATCCTGCGTACTATTGAGGTTCGCCCGACGATTAACACTGAGTTTGCGTGGGCACCTTTCATTGTGGATATTGATATGGATGGCGAGTACGCTCCCGATATCTACAGGTCATGTAAGGCAAAGGTTTTGCTGCTCGATAAGGAACGTTGCTTCTACCCTAAGCGTGCGGTGACCCGCAGCGATCTGATGGATGCAATCTACCGAGGCGCCCGCTCGCCGAAGGTTAAGCTTCCGGCGCGTTCCCCGTTCCCGGATGTGTCCCCGAAGGATGAGCGTTACTCGGCATACATTTGGGCATACCAGAATGGTCTGACCTCGGGTTGGTCTGACGGTAAGATGCACCCGGAGGCGGTGGCTAGCCGCGCTACGATGGCAGCGTTCTTCTACCGTTACTTTATGCTTACCCCCGGCCGTCGTCCTTCGTGGTTCCGTCCCACTACCCCGCAGGACATGAAGCCGGGTGCCCCGTTCTACACCGAGTCGGTGTGGCTGCACTCGTCGGTGAATATTGATACGAGCTTTCACAATAAGAGCAAGGATTTCCGTCCGACCAAGATTGCTACCCGCGAGGAGCTGGCTCGTGTCCTGTCAATGCTGGACATGATTGACATCCCCAGTAGCCCTTATATCGATGCTTAAGATTTGGCAGGTGCCGTGAACCGGGCGGTTAACCTACATGTTTTAGCTTGGGTTGATCTCTGAGAACAGCAGCTGAAGATAGTGGCCTATGGCCTATAGAAGGGGCGGCGAGAGTTTTTCTCTCACCGCCCCTTTTTGTATGCCCCTTTTTTTCGTGTGCCCGTTTTCTGGTGCAGGCGCTGCTGGGTGCGGTTTTTAGTGCTGGTGATGCTTCCATTTTTGTCTCTCTATTGTGTGGTCTTTTTGGGGGTCGGGCTTTGTATAAAACCGGGGGCGTAATTTTCGAATTTTTTGTCTTATAACTCTTATTGGAATGTTTTTCTCGTGTTTTCATTGAATGTCTAAGACGCGGGTTGGTAGGCTGAAATTGCACTTCAGCATGCCGCCGCTACGGGTCCTCCACGATGTGGATTTGGCGTAGGCTCAGCGCGGTGGACTGTCACTCATTGATCCTCTCAACTTCTTTTCTCATTCACCCTCATTCATGCAGAAAATTCAGATTGGATAATGATGTCCTCATTCTTTAAGCCTGCCCGTGGCGCACGCCGAAAAGTTGCGGGCGCTTCCCTGGCGTTGGGTTTGACTCAGCTGTTGGGCGTGTCTCCGCTGTTGGGCGTGTCTCCGCTGTTGGCTTTGACGCCGGTGGCGGCTCAGCAGGCGGCACCTCAAGAAAAACCCGCGCAGAACGCACCCGTACAGAACGAACCTGCGCAGAACAAACCTGCGCAGGGCAATCAGCAGGATGCTTCCCTGCCGACCCTGCGCGTATCCAGCGGCTCCCTCGACATTCTTCACGGCGGTACCGTGCACGTGGATGGTACCGGGCTGTCCCCCGAGTTCTTGGCGCATCATGAGCTGCGTAGCCTCACAATCGCGCCGAAGGGCTCTTCAACCTACGCTAACCCCTACCAGAAGCTTGATCACCGCGGCCTTGTCTTTGACGCCCCGAAACCGGCTGCTGACGGCAGTTTCAGCGCTGACCTGACGGTTCCGGCGAATAGCCTGCCGGCAAACCTGGAGTACGAGGTTATTCTCACCTACCGCCCCGTAGATGAGGCGCACCCCTATGCGTGGAATACTGAGGATCGCGTCCGTACGGCGCTGCCGGTGGAGTTCAACCTCCCGAAGGCGGCGCTCCCCTCCATCACCTATGATGTTTCGGCTATTTCTGAGGAGCAGATTGCTTCCGGTCAGCCGATTGAGGTGACGCTGACGGGTACCGGTTTTCAGGATGTCAGCTCCGTGAAGTTCACCCTATCCGAGCATGATGAGCAGGGAAAGGTCACGAACGATAATGTGGCTTCGCTTGGTGAGCTGAAGGCACCGGATACGGAAGAGAATCAGCGCATTTTCAAGGGCCTGATTCCTAACGGCTATTTCCAGAAGAAGGTCACTATCCCTGCGGGAGTCTTGAAGTCCGGTAAGGGATATTCCCTGGGTGTTTCCGGTGTAGAAACCCACGGGTGGAATAAGCTGACGCGTAAGTTCCCCTTCGTTCCGGTGGGCAATAACCCTGCGCGCATGGCGTATCAGGATAATTCGTTCAGGAATACCCTGCCGAAGGTATCTGTTGCTGCGCAGGATTTTGATCCCGGTCAGGACCGCGTCTATAAGGTGACTATTTCTAATATTTCACCCGAGGTTGACCTGGGGTACTACATTGACTCTGTGTCGATTTATAACGCTACCTCTGGTGAGCAGGGATATTTTGCGAGGAATGATGTAGCGGGTCAATACTATAAGCGTGACGAGCTGGTAACCCGCAATGCTGACGGCACTCTGACCGTGGAGGTTGAGTATAAGGCTCATGGTGATTCCTACAATAGGCCTTCTTCTCGCGGTTCGATGGCTGAAGTGCGTGTGGTGTTCTCGGACTCTCAGTATTCGTACGGTAGCCATAAGTTCACGGTGAGCGCGCAGCTTCCGATGGCGCCTCTTGCCGCTGATGCTGTTGATTCGGAGAACCCGGGGAATGTTGAGTTGAAGGTGACTTCGGGAACCCTCAATATTTCTCAGGGCGGTACGGTGTCGGTGACGACTTCCCCGTTGAGCCCCGAGTTCCGTAAGAAGTACACTTTCTACGAGCTGGCTCTGGTGGAGCGCGGGTCGGTGTACGTGTATGCGGAGCACAATAGTTATGAGCCTCTCGACGAGTACGGCGGAATGCTCAAGGATTTGAAGCATCAGGTGCGGGAGAACCCGGACGGTAGCCTCACCTACACGTTTAAGGTTCCCCCGCAGTACGTTGAGGCTGCCGACGGTGAGCTCTTCGATGTGGTGATGACGTACTACCCGTCGGATGAAACTGAGCCGGAACCTTCGAGTAGGTCGAACCGTTTGTATGCCCGCGCGCATATTGATGTGGTTCAGGAAGCGCAGCCGACCCGTGGAACCTACACCTTCAGTCAGTCCGCTATCGATGACCCGTGGAAGGATACGACGCTGCGGGTTGAGGGACGCCATATCCTCTCCCAGGCTAGTGAAATGGTTGGTAATGATTGGCCGGTCATCGCTATCTATGAGGCTGACCCTGCAACGGGAAAGATGGTGGGTGAGCCTGTGTTCACTCAGCGGGATGACTACACGTACTACGGGGTTAACACCAGGTGGTTCCGCAATAACTATTTCAGTGCGGAGCTGAAGATTCCTGCGGGTACGTTGAAGCCGGGCAAGCTCTACTTTATTGGTATGTATGGGAACGGGGTGCCTTACCCCGGCATGGAAGATTCTCCGGGTTCTATGCTGAATGATGTTGCGGAGTTCCTTCCGGTGCATTCTCCCGAGCAGGACTCTGCGGGGCCCACGCTGCACCTTGGGTCGGTGGGCCTGAGCCCTTATGCGCAGACGAACTTGTTTACGGCGCGCGCTACCGGGCTTTCTGATCCGGGTGAAGGATCGTACCGCCTCTCGGTGCAGCATGTTGATGAGCAGGGGCGTTTGACCGGTCAGACGGTGTTCCAGCAGGCAATCCCGGCTGGCCTCATCAAGGACGGCAGGGCGGAGCTGAATCTGACGATCGCTCAGCCGCTGAGCTATTCGGGCACTTATCGTCTGGTCTTGGAGAAGGTCACCCCCGGTAAGGATGGTGCCGGCGAGTCGGTGGAGCAGCTTGCTGTCGAGGATATTCCTCTGAAGCTGACGCGTGAGGATGAGTTGCAGGCGGCTGAGCAGTGGTTTGCTGATCGTGATATTTTGCCTAATCCTTCGCCGATGTCCTGGCATAGCGGTATGACGCGCCACGATGTGACGGTGTCGCTGTACCGTCTGGCGGGTTCCCCGAAGGTTGAGCTGCCTGCTTTTAGCCCGTACGCGGATGTGGCACCGAGCGACCCGGACTATGCCGCGTTCATTTGGGCTCGTCAGAAGGGTATTACCTTTGGCTGGGTGGACGGCAAGTTCCACCCGGAGGCGAACCTTTCGACCCCGTCGACGGTGGCTTTCCTGTACAGGTATCAGAAGGCGATGGGTCAGGTCACGCCGAAGGCACCGACCTCTTCTTCGCTGCCGGGTAACCAGGATGCGCCCCAGAGTTCCGGTGGCTGGCATCATAAGGTTCGTGAGGGTAGCGCTTTCTGGCGTGAGGCTCAGTGGGCTGTTGATTACCACATGTGGGGTTACAGCGTTGACGGGGAATACGCCTATGAGGACTTTGATAGGTCTTCCATTTCCTCTGGTGATTTTGCGTTGATGCTGTACCGCATGGAGCACGGCGGTAGCCACCTCAGGTAGCGCCCGGTCGTGGTGAGGAGTGACCGGTGGGCTGGGATGCTCGACGTAGTTCGGCTTTTCAGCCTGCCGGTGCCACCCCGGTTTTTCTTCCCTGCCTCTGCGAGTTCTTTTGCCTAGCACCAGGCTTTACGGGGCTACTTCTCCTCTGTTTTTTTGGGGGGGTCTTTTCAGGCTTTATCCGCTCAACTTTTTCACTCACTTCATCTACTCACTCGTTTCAATCACCGTATAAATTTTGTAGATGGGATAATGATGTCTTCATTCTTCACACCACGAGGCGCCCGGCGCTGTTCCACCTCTCCGCGCCATCCGGCAAGCGCCCGTGCGCTCAGCCTGTCGTTGCTGCTGGGTTTGAGCCCGCTTGCCGGTATCACCCCGGCGGCGCTGGCGGCTCCCGAACACCCGGCACAACCGGCACAGGTTGCACCTGCTCATGCAGACCCGGAACAGGCGACCCCCGCCTCCCCCGCCGCAGCTCAAGAAGATGCTGACGAAGCCACGTCTTCGCTTCCGAAGGTAGATGAATCTCGCCATCCTGAAATGGAAGGGTTTAAAGTCTCTCCTGAGACTCTCAACATTTCTCGAGGCGGCACAGTAACGCTGACGACGCCTCCGCTCAGTGCTGAATTCCGCCAGAATTACGAATTCTACGAATTTTCTCTGGTTGACCGCGGTTCTTCGTACTTCAAAGCCGCGTATGCCCGCATTGACGGATATGCCTACTTTGGCTACCTCTTTGACCGTGATCCCAACCCGAAGCAGATGGTAGAAAACCCAGACGGGAGCTACACCTTCTTTCTCAATATTGGGCCGTACATTATTGAGGCTAATGAAGGCACTCTTTTCGACGTCATTTTGACGTACCACAAGAAGGGCCACCGGGAGGATTCTTGGCCGTCCGAATTCCGTTTTGTGGCGCGTGCACCTATTAATGTTGTGCAGGACCCTAAGCCGACTGAGACGACGTACATTTTCAGTGTGCCCGCAATTGATGACCCGTGGAAGGATACGACTCTGACGATTGAGGGGTTCCATATCCTTACGAGCGGTAGTCGAGAGGGCAAGGATGGCCCCGCGCTTCTGGCTTTTTATGAAGTCGACCCGAAGACCGGAAAGATTGTAGGCGAACCAGAATTCACCACTCGGATTCCGTACCCGGCTTCCCGTAGTGGAGAGCGCGTTTATTTCCTGAATTGGCATTTTAAGACGTCTATTACGATTCCTGGGGGAACGCTTAAGCCGGGTAAGGTCTATAAGATTGGTTTCTACGGTAAAGACCGTCCGGAGGATGAGAATTACCCCGGTGAGTTGCTGAATGATGTTGCAGATTTCATTCCGGTACGTTCGCTTAATAAGGAATCGGCTAGCCCTGAGATGTTTCTGAAGGCTACGACGGTGAGCCCTTATGATGAGGAAAATATCTTGCCGGTACGCGCCGTCGGTTTGAAGAAGCAGCCTGGGGTCTCTTACCGTTTCTCGGTACAACATGTTGATGAGCAGGGACATCTGACCGGTCAGAAGACGCTGGTGCAGGAGATTGCTGCTGAGAGCATCCATGACGGCACGATGGATGAGAAGCTGACCATCTCCGGTGCGCCGCTGAATTATGACGGCTCGTACAGGCTCTTCTTGGAAAAGGTGACTGCCGGCAAGGACGGTACGGTTGAGTCGGTTGAGCAGCTTACTTCGAAGGATCTACAGCTGCAGTTTACGAAGAATAAGGAGGTCAACGCCGCCTGGGCATGGTTTAAGCGCCGTCAGGTTCTTCCTGAGTTTTCTTCTTTGAGTGAGGGACGCGATATGACGCGCCGCGATGTGACGGTGGCATTGTACCGCCTGGCGGGTTCCCCGAAGGTTGAGCTTCCGGCGACGAGCCCTTATGGAGATATCGCTCCGGATGATCCGGACTACGCCGCGTATATTTGGGCTCGTCAGAAGGGCATTACGTTCGGTTGGGCGGATGGGAATTTCCACCCGGAGATGAACATGCACAATTATTCGACGGCGGCGTTCCTGTATAGGTATCAGCGTTCGCGCGGTAAGGTGTCTCCCGGCTTGCCGACTGCCGCACCGCAGTCTCGTAACGGTAGCCTGCCGGGGTCGGATGAATCTGAGGTGAGCGCTAACCCATGGGTTCTGGATTTGGAGGAGGGTAGCGCTTTCTGGCGTGAATCTCGGTGGGCTGTTCAGCAACGCATTTGGGGCTACACCGGGGATTGGGAACACGAACGCTTTTTCATGGAGACAACGTCCGTCTATGACTTGGCGTTGATGCTGTACCGCATGGAGCACGGCGGCAGCCACCTCAAGTAGCGCCCGGTTGTAGTGAGGAGTGACCGGTGGGCTGGAATGCTCGACGTAGTTCGACTTTTCAGCCCGCCGGTGCCACCCCGGTTTTTCTTCCCTGCCTTCTGCGAGTTCTTTTGCCCAGCACCAGGCTTTACGGGGCTTCTTCTCCCCTGTTTTTTGGGGGTCTTCTCAGGCTTTATCCGCTCAACTTCTTCACTTGCTTCATCTACTCGCCCGCTTCATTCACCGTACAGTTTTTTGTAGATGGGATAACGATGTCTTCATTCTTCACACCACGAGGTGCCTCGCACCATTCTGATACCCCGCGCCACCCGGCGAGCGCCCGCGCGCTCAGCCTGTCATTGCTGCTGGGTTTGAGCCCGCTTGCCGGTATTACTCCGGCGGCGCTCGCAACACCGGCCCAGGCAGCACCTGAGCAGCAGGCGCAACCGGCACAGGCTGCACCCGCCTCCCCTGCAGACGAGCAGAAGAAACCTGACAACCCGGTTGGCATGAAGCTCACCTCGGGTACCCTCAACATTTCTGAGGGCGGCACTGTCTCTGTGACCACCGCGCCGCTGAGTGCCGAGTTCCGCGCAAAGTACACGCTGTATGAGTTCGGCATTGTGGAGCGCGGTAAGAATTACCTTCAGTCACATTACGGCGATCCCCTTCCTGAGGCGCAGTACGGCAGCAAGGTTGCCAGCCTCCGTGCTGAGGGTAAGGCACACGATAATCCTGACGGGAGCGTCACGTTCACTCTTGATATCCCGAAGCAGTGGATGATGGTTCCAGAAGATACCCTCTTCGACGTGGCGCTGACCTACTACCCGTCCGATAAGCCTGACCCACACGACTATCCGTATGATGATCCCCGTAGTACGGCACGAATTCCCTTGCCCACGGTGCGCGACCCTGAGCCTGATCAGCCGACGTACCGCTACAGCATTTCAGCGGTTGATAAGCCGTGGCAAGATACGACTCTGACGGTTGAGGGCTACCATATTCTTCCCCCGAACATCGTAGGCGGGTACGACAGCCAGGCGTACGTCACTCTGTATGAGGCAGACCCGGCTACGGGAAAGATTATGGGACACCCTGTTTTCTCCCATGTTGTTCCGTTGACGGGCAACTGCTTGCATCACTGTACGGGTTTCCGCAATAACTATTTCGGCACGAAGATGACGATTCCGGCGGGTACGTTGAAGCCGGGCAGGCTCTACATGATTGGTATCTACGGTTCTAATCTTCCTCACCCGGGCGAGGAGGACTATAACGGCAGCTTGCTGACCAGTGTTGCGCAGTTCCTTCCGGTGCGGTCTGGGCAGCCGAGCGATAACCAGCCGGATCCTGACCAGCCTGTAGCGCGGCCGGATTTGTACATTCCGTATAAGCGCATCAACCCGTATCAGGAGATGAATACTCTCACCGCGCGTGTCTCAAATCTTCCGAAGCTTACCGAGGGCTATTACCGTTTCTCGGTTCAGGCAACGGATGATTTTGGCGAGCTGACCGGTGAGAAGGCTTTGGAACAGGTTATTCCCGTTGAGCGCATCCACGATGGTGCCGCGGAGGAGAAGCTGAATATTCCCGGTAGCGCTCTGAATTATGAGGGGTCTTACAGGGTTGTTCTGGAGAAGGTAATCCCTGGCAAGGATGGCACCGCGGATGCGGTCGAGCCGGTGGCTTCTGAGAATCTTGATCTCTTGGCGAATACTACGGAGGAGCAGAAGGCGGCTCTTGAATGGGTTAAGCAGCAGGCTCTTCTGGACGAGAGTAAGACCGTTTTGAGTCGCCGCGATGTGACGGTGGCGCTGTACCGTATGGCGGGTGCGCCTCATGTTGAGCTGCCTGCAACCAGTCCTTATGCGGATGTGGCGCCGAGCGACCCGGACTACGCCGCGTACATTTGGGCTCGTCAGAAGGGCATTACGTTCGGCTGGGCGGACGGCAAGTTCCACCCGGAGGCAAACCTTTCGGCACGTTCTACGTTGGCGTTCTTGTACAGGTACCAGCGGATGATCGCGCCGGCTCCTGCGCCGGAGTCGAGCAGTTTGCCGTCTTCGTCTGTGCCCAAGAACAGTAGCGTGCCGGGTGATTCTCCGGTCCGGGTTTCGCGTTCGCATTGGTCCGATTATGAGCGTACGGATACTGCATTCTGGCGGGAGTCGTTGTGGGCTACTCAGCAGTTCATCTGGGGTTATAAGGATTATGATCGCCGCTACGCTGAGGATTTCAGTTCGGATACTGTTTCTTCTTCGGAGTTCTCGGTCATGCTGTACCGCATGGAGCACGGCGGCAGCCGTCTCACATAGTGTCTCGCCGTGGTGTTAGCTATTTTGGGTAGCTTTCGTCAAATAGGCAACTTTACGACCCTGTTTATGTGCCACTTTTATTGTGGGTGACTTTTATGTTGCCTTGCCCACCGCATTGTGAATATTCTCAACCTGCAGAGGTTGCATAGGTGCGAATTTTTCGAATGCGGTGGGTTTTTTGTGCTTTCTTTTTTGTACAGTGACCAGTGTTTGTGCTTATCAGCACAATATTTAGGCATATTTTCCACGTCATGCACATACTTTTTAAAGCTATACTTCACCTTAAGACATGCGATAAAACACACAGACATTTTTCGCGCTGATGACCTTTCAGGTTCCAGCACGTCTTAACTATTTGCTACGGTGTTTATGCGCACCACACTCGATGCGTGACACCGATAAAAACTGATTGGATAACAATGTCCTCACTTCCCAACCACATGCGCTTTGCGCTACCCAAAAACATGGCTAAGAGCGGCTGCGCCCTCACTTTGGCGGGCGCCATGCTCTTGCCCCTCTCTCCCGCGTTTGCCGCACCTGCTACTCCGATAGCAGCCCAGGCTGTTGAGCAGGGTGAGGTTCAGGGTGCTCAGCGTCTGCAGGTTACCTCCGGCACTTTTGATATTCTCAAGGGCGGCAACGTGATGGTTAGCGGCTCCGGTTTCTCCAAGGACTTCGTTAAGGGCAAGTCGTTCCGCCTGTACGTTGTTCCGAAGGGTGAAAGCGTTGCTTTCTCGCCGCACCGTCCGCGTGATTACCCCTTCTATGTTCAGGATGTTCCCGCCTCCGCTTTCGCGGCTGACGGCACCGTGAACCTGACCGCTTCTATCGGCGCTAACTATCTGGAGGCCAATGGCTCGTCCTTCGATGTTGTGCTCGGTTACCGCGATGACGCTGAAGACGGCTGGATTCCCGCGGATGAGGTTCGTACTGAACTGAAGGTTGCGGATGTTCCCACCGTTGATTCCCCTACCCTGTCGTACAGCGCTTCGTCGGTGAATGCTTCTGAGAACGCTAAGGTCACTGTGAACGGTGCTGGCTTCCAGAACATTTCGTACAACGGTAGCGAGTCGCTGATTGTTGCGGTTCGTGCGGTTGATCCGGCGACCGGCAAGGCGACCGGCCCCGCGCTGGCTCAGTCGGAGGCTAAGTTCACCTCCTACTCTGCGTTCTTCGGCCAGTACATGGGTTACACCAACGGCCGCTTCTCGACTGTTCTGGACATCCCGGCGGGTACCCTGAAGTCCGGTAGCTCCTACGTTGTGCAGACTTTCGAGTTCAATGTTCCGGAAGATAACGATGAGGCGAACAACCAGGCACTGAGCACTCAGGCGTTTGTTCCGGTGAACGGCGAGAACGCTAAGACTGCTTCGCCTTCGGTGTCCCTGAGCACTGACAAGGTTGATCTGAGCTCTTCGACCACTATCCGTGTGAAGGGTAAGGACTTCAATGTTCCGGCTGGCGCTACCGTGAACGTGCTGTTCTCTGAGGCTGAGGCTGACGGCAACCCGACCGGTGAGGCTCTGGATAGCATCACTCTGAACGCTGACCGTGTGGCGACCGGCGCGTTTGAGACGACCGTTAACGTTGACGGCACCAAGCTGGATGAGGATAGCCACTACGCTATTTTCGTAACCATCAACTACGCCGATGGTCAGCGTGAGCGCATCGCGGCTGATTACCTGACTCTGACCGGTGAGTCTGCGAACAAGAAGGCTCGTGAGCGTTTCGCTGATGTTCCGGTTGCTCACGCGAACCACAAGGCTGTTCTGTGGGCTGCTGATCAGAAGCTGATTGATTCTCGCGAGAAGGATTGGTTCGGCGTTAATGATGATGCGACCCGCGGTGAGCTGACTGTTGCGCTGTACCGTATGGCTGGTTCCCCGAAGGTTACCCTGCCGGCTACTAGCCCGTACCCGGATGTGAAGGCCGATGACCCGAACTACGCTGCGTACATTTGGGCTCGTCAGAAGGGTATTACTTTCGGCTGGTCTGATGGTAAGTTCCACGCGAATGCGTCTGTCTCTAATGCTACTGTTGCGGCGTTCCTGTACCGTTTCGATGGTAAGAAGCCGGTTGCTGCGACTGAGGCGCCGTACACCGATGTGAAGGTCGGTTCTGCGTTCTACCGCGAGATCACTTGGGCTAAGCAGCAGAAGCTACAGGTTTTCCCGGGCTCTGAGTACCACCCGTCTGCGCTGGTGAGCCGTGGTGAGCTGGCTGGTTTCTTGATGAACTACAAGGTCCGCTAGGGCTCTATAAGGTTCACTAGGGCTTTATAAGGTTCGCTAGGACTAGTCTCTAGGGTCTATGGATTATGCCGGGCTGGTGGTGATGAAACGTTGGTTTCGTCCCGCTGTCCCGGCTTTTCTGTGCCATTGCGGGGTGTTTATGAGGTGTCTGCAAGGTATCTGTAGGGGCGCGTGCGGGACTGTCGCCCGGTGCTGTTCCGCGGTTTTCGGCGTATTTTTGGCGGTTACCACGCTAGTGTGGGCTGTACCGCATGTGGGGCGCGCCTCATGCGGCACCCGCTATTGGGCGGATTTTTGGGTGCTCTACTCCCCTCTTTTCAAGAATGTTCTGTGGAGTGTAAATTAATATTTTTCAAGCTGTGGTTTATGCTTAGGACTGTTGCGCCCCCTTGGTGCGCACCCTTATCCGGCTGGGTGCGTAGAAGAACTAGAGGGAGCCCTGCACACACCGATACATCAACCACATTGAGGATTTATGTCCCAGAATTTTAAGCAGTCGACTGATACTGCCCATAATTCTTCTGCACCTCTGCTGGCACCGGAGGGCACCCCCGAGGCTTCTTCTCAGGCTGAGTCGAAGAAGCGTAAGCGCCGCCGTATTGAGCTGGCTGTTGGCGCTGTGGCGTTGGCGGGTGTTTTGTATCTGCCGTTCTCACCTCTTTTCTCTTTTTATGATTCGTCGGAGGCGCGTCTTTCTTCGGCGGATACTGCTGCGCCGGTAGCTGCTTCGGTGCCTGCTACCTCCTCTCCTCTGGCGTCGAGTTCTTCGACTCAGGGCCCGAAGATTCTGCGTCCGTCCGTGACTGCGCCGGATGCGAACACTATTTTTGCTGATGCTCCCGAGGACTCTGCGTACTATGCGGGTATCCGTTGGGCTGTTCGTACTGAGACTATGCTTCCGGTTTCTGAGGACCATTTTGGTGCTGAGGATCCGGTGACTCGTGGCGAGCTGATCACCATGTTCTATAAGCTGGCGGGTTCGCCGGCAGTGACCCGTCCGGAGCATTCGCCGTATGCAGATGTTGATGAGTCTGACCCGAACTATGATGCGTACCTGTGGGCGCGTCAGGAGCGTATTACGTCCGGTTGGGTTGATGGTAAGTTCCATGCGGAGGCGCGTCTGTCGAATGCTTCTGCGGCGGCTTTGCTGTACCGTGCTGATGGTGCGCAGAAGATTCAGATGTCGGGTTCTTCGCCGTTTAGCGATGTTTCGTCTGTGACTCCGTTCTACCGTCAGATTGTGTGGGCGTCTCGTCGTGGTGTGTCTACGGTGTCTGAGGGTAATGCTTTTGAGCCGACGGCTCAGACGTCTCGTGGTCGTGTTGCGATGATGATGTACCTGTACTTCCGCACTTCCTAGTTTTTGCACTTCCTAGTTTCTGTGCTTTGTTTTAGCGCTTTGCTTTAGCGTGTTTGGCGGCCCCGCACTCTTGTTTGGGAGTGCGGGGTTCTTTTTTCGGGCTTTAGCCTGCTGGGCTCAGTTTTTAGCGGCTGGTCAACCTGGGAAAACCCTCAGAACCTTCAAGTCTCTCTTGAGTGTTTCCTGACTTCTATTCACCCCTTTGATAGGGTGAAATTGTCCCCGAAATTGACGGGGATATTCGACCACTTCTCATTGGGTTGGCGCAGATTCGACGAAGATTTCTCACTCCCCTTTTAGAAACTGCATTGGCGCGATGGATTCGACCAATAAGGAATGATTATGTCCGCTCTTCCGAATTTCAAGGCTTCGTCCTTCTTCCGTGCAGCACGGGGTTGCGGTGCATTGGCGCTGGCTGGCGCGATGGTTTTGCCGATGTCTCCTGCGCTTGCCCAGAATGTTGCCGCGGATGCTCCTGCGGCGGCTGTTGCTGGTTCCCTGCCGGATGATCGCGTCCGCGAGAATCCTGTTGCTACTTCTGATGAGTTCGCTCCTCATTGGAGCTACAACGCTTTGAAGGATACCGGTAACGATCAGGTTCTGAACTTCTCAGGTTGGGGTTTCAACGGCGATATTAACTCCCCGAAGGGTGTTCAGATTGTTGTGCGTGAGAAGGGCTCGAACACCCCCGTCCTGGCTATTAGCGACATCATCGAGTACAACGACCCCGAGTATGCGTTCCAGTACCAGCATGGGCTCCTCAACGGTAACGTTAAGATTCCCGCTAACACCCTGAATAAGGCAAAGCAGTACGTTGTCGAGGTATGGGGCAACAACGGCTACCAGGAGGGTAGCGAAGACCTGGTGACCCCCGTTGTTGGCAAGGCACCCGAGGGTCGCGGTACTCTGCTCGCTTCTCAGACGCTGAACTTCAATGGTTCTGACGGCACGACGGCTGCGGATGTTCCGGGCGCTAAGGCCACCCAGGAGGACGCTCCGACGTTCGAGGTTCTGTACGACGGCAAGGCTCAGTTGCTGTACACCTTTGAGGGCGGTACCGTCCACGTGAAGGGTTCGGGTTTCACTAAGGAGTGGCGTGAAAAGCACGGCAAGGTGGCGGTTTACCTGGCCGCTTCTCAGGGTGTTCCCGACGGTAGCCTACTGCCCGCTGATGATACGCCGCTGCGTTTTGAGGAGGGTAAGGACTTCACCATTGCTGAGGACGGCACCCTGGATGCTCAGCTGACGGTCAAGCCGGACGTGCTTCAGCGCTACTATGAGCCTCGCTACTACTTCCCCGGTATCCCGACTTACGATGTGCGTTACGAGGTTGACCTGGTTGCTGAGCAGCAGGGTCAGCCCCAGCTGACCATTGAGGATCTGTGGGCTGGCAAGAATGTGATTCGCCGTATTGCAGTGCAAACTCAGGCGTTCCGTCCCAGTCCGTTTGCCCCCAAGGTGGAATACAAGGCTCTTGGCGATACCACCACTGATCAGGACATTTACTTCTCGGGTACCGGTTTCTACGGTGAGATTCACTCCGTCAAGGGTGTTCAGTATGTAATCCGTGAGAAGGGTTCGAACACCCCTGTTCTGGCGACCAGCGACATCATTGAGTACAACCACCACGACCGTGCCTTTGAGTATGTGAACGGCGTAGTGAACGGCACCGTGAAGGTTCCGGCTAACACTTTGGATGCTTCGAAGAAGTACGTGGTGGAGGTCTGGGCTAATGACGGCTACAGCGAGAGCGGCGAGTTCCTTGCCCCCGTTGTGGGTAAGGCGCCCGAGGGTCGCGGTGAGCTGCTGGCTTCTCAGGACCTGAACTTCAAGGGCTCTGACGCTGTTGAGGATAAGAAGCCTAGTCTGACCGATGAGCAGCGCAAGGAACGCGCTACCCGCGGCGAGCTGGCGGTGGCTCTGTACCTTCAGGCTGGCGCGCCCGAGGTGAAGCTGCCTGAGACGTCGCCCTGGCCGGATGTGAAGACTGACGACCCGAACTACGCTGCGTACATTTGGGTTCGTGAGAAGGGCATCAGCTACGGCTGGTCGGACGGCAAGTTCCACGCGGACGCTGGTATCTCGAACGCTACCGTTGCGGCGTTCACTTACCGTGCGGCGGGTTCTCCTGCGGTGACGGGTGATTCTCCCTATGTGGATGTTAAGCCTGGTGCTCCGTTCTATCGTGAGATTCTGTGGGCGAGCCAGAATTTGCCTACTGTGTACGGTGGTCACTATTTCATTCCTAAGCAGCTGCTGACTCGCGGCCATCTGGAGACTGTTCTGACTGCTTTCCAGTCTCGATAAGCTGGCTCGCTAAACTGGCTCTGCTTATCGACTAGTCGCACGAATAACCCCGTGTTCCCGAGTGGTGTTTCTATTCGGGAGCGCGGGGTTCTGTTTTCGGGGTTTGGCTTGCTGAGTTTGGTTTGCTGGGCTCATTTTTTAGTGGCTGGTCAACCTGTGAAAACCATCAGAACCTTCAAGCCTCTCTTGAGTGTTCTCTGACATCTACCTGAGGGTTTGATAGGGTGAAAATGTCCCCGAAACCGACGGGGATACTCAACCACTTCTCATTGGGTTGGCGCAGATTCGATGGAGTTTTCTCACCCCAGGAACCCTATGAACCTGCATCATCCCGGTGGGTACGACCCGTTAGGATGATGTATGTCCTCGCTTCCGAATTCTAAGTCTTCTTTCCTCCGTGCGGCTCAGGGTTGCGGCGCGCTGGCGTTGGCTGGTGCTATGGTTCTGCCGATGACTCCGGCACTCGCCCAGGATGCGGCACCTGTTGCTAATGCACCGGCGGCAAATGCTGTGACCCCCAAGCCGGCTGCTCAGGATGCAGCGGCACAGCCGACGTACTCCACTGATTATGACGGTATTCTGTACACCGGCGAGGGTGGCACCGTGACCCTGAAGGGTGCCGGTTTCACCAAGCAGTGGCGTGAGCAGCACGGCACCGTTGTCTTCTACATTGCTGCTACGAAGGACCGCCCCGGTAACGCTGAGCCTTCCACGTCGATGCTCCGCTTTGAAGAGGGTAAGGACTTCACCATTGCCGATGATGGCACTTTTGAGGCGAAGCTGACCATCAAGGCTAATGCCCTGGAGAATTTCTACACTCCCATCGATTATTTCCCGGGTATCACCCTGGACGAGGTGCGTTACGAGACGGGTATTTTGACCGAGGCTAAAGGCCAGCCGCAGTCGAGCATTGAGGATATTTGGGCTCGTAAGAACGTTATCGCCCACCACCCGATGTACACCCGCGCTTACCATCCGCAGGTCCTGGCACCTAAGTGGAAGTACGATGCTCTGAAGGACACCACGAAGGATCAGGAGCTGCTGATTCAGGGTGAGGGTTTCGTTGGGGAGGAGCTGCCCGGTCGTGAGGGTGCCATGTACGTGATTCGTGAGAAGGGCACCGGCACCCCCGTCCTGGCGATGAGCGATATGAAGTCCTACTATGAAGGTCCCGATGGCGTAACCCGCCTTGAGGGAGGCACTCTTTACCGCACCATCAAGCTCCCCGCAAACACCCTGAATCCTTCTAAGCAGTACGTCGTTGAGGCGTGGAGCGACTACGACTACGACCTCACCAGGAAGGACAGGCCCCTCATCACCCCGATTGTGGGTTACGCGCCGGAGCACCGCGGTGTTCTTATGGGTCGTCAGGATTTGAAGTTTGAGGGTGTTCAGGACTTCGCGGATGCTACCGTACCTAAGGGAGAGTACAAGAGCCTGATTTCGAAGCTCACCTACCAGGAGCAGCAGCAGCGCGCTACTCGCGGCGAGTTGACTGCGGCTCTGTACGCTCAGGCTGGTAGTCCCAAGGTGAATCTGCCTAAGACTTCCCCCTGGCCGGATGTGAAGACCACCGACCCGAACTACGCCGCCTACGTGTGGGCTCGCCAGAAGGGCATTACTTTCGGCTGGTCTGATGGCAAGTTCCACGCGGAGGCAAGCATCTCGAACGCCACCGTTGCAGCGTTCACTTACCGTGCAGCGGGTTCCCCGGCTGTATCGGGCGTGTCTTCCTTTACCGATGTGAAGCCGAGTTCTGCGTTCTACCGTGAGATTCTGTGGTCCACTCAGCAGTATGTCATTAATCCGGATTTCGGCTCTTTTAATGCGACGGATCTGGTGAATCGTGGTCAATTGGAGCAGATGCTGTTCAACTTCCAGAACCGCGCTAAGTAAGGCGGACTAGTTCTACGCTGAATACCCCGTGTTCTCGAGCAGGTTTTCTGTTCGGGAACACGGGGTTCAGCTTTTACCGGCTGATCAACCTGTGAAATGTCTCAAAACCTTCAAGCCTCCCTTGAGTGTTCCCTGACATCATTTGGAGGGTTTGATAGGGTGAAAATGTCCCCGAAACCGACGGGGCTTCCAACCATTTTTCTCATAGGGCGCGCAGATTCAACGGCGAATTCCCTACCCGCCGTTGACCCCCCCCCAGGACCCTGCGAGAAACAACTTTTAAGGATGTGTTATGTCCTCGCTTCCGAACTCTAAGTCCTCTTTCCTCCGCGCAGCTCAGAGCTGCGGCGCGTTGGCGTTGGCTAGTGCTATGGTTCTGCCGATGGCCCCGGCACTGGCTCAGAATGCGGCTCCTGCCGCTGATGCAGCCGTTGCCGCCGCTACCCCTCAGGCTGCTCACCAGGTCGCTGCGGCTACCCCGACCCTGGATGTATCCATCCCTGACGGTTACAAGTACGACGGCGTGAACCCCTTCCTCATCACGACCGAGGGCGGTACCGTTCATGTGAAGGGTACCGGCTACACCAAGGAGTGGCGTGCCCAGCACGGCACCGTGGCACTGTACATTGCCCCCGCGAACTACGCACCGTCCGGCTACGAGATTCCGACTTCGAAGATGCTGCGTTTTGTGGAGGGTCAGGACTTCACCATTGCCGATGACGGCACTTTTGAGGCTGACCTGAAGGTTGAGGCGTACGATCTTGCCGCCTACTACTTCGTTGATGACGACAACTTCCACGATCCGACCGGCGGCACCAAGTACGATGTCCGCTACGAGATTCACGTGGTTGCTGAGCAGAAGGACCAGAAGCCGCTGACCGCTCAGGAGCTGTGGGTCAGCAAGAACGTGGTGAGCACCCAGGTACTGAATACTATGGGTGAGAAGCCGGCGCCGTTCGCACCGCGCCTGGGTTACAACGGTGTGGCTGATCCCGCAAAATCGCAGGATTTGAACGTTGGCGCTCAGGGCTTCCACGGCGATATCCACTCCGTTAAGGGTGTCCAGTTCGTGGTTCGTGAGAAGGGCTCGAACACCCCGGTTCTGGCAACCAGCAACATCATCGAGTTTGACCACCCCACCGAGTCTTCGGCGTACCGTGACGGCAACCTGTACGGTAACGTGCATCTTCCGGCGAACACTCTGAATGCTTCGAAGAAGTACGTGATTGAGGTTTGGGCTAATGACGGTTACAGCGAGACGGGCGAGCTGCTCGCACCGGTCGTGGGCAAGTCCACCGAGGGCCGCGGTACCCTGCTCGCATGGCAGGACCTGGACCTGAACGGCACGAACGGTTACAAGGATGCGAACCTGCCCAACGCTCAGGATCCCAAGAAGGACGACGATCAGAAGCCTGCTCCTTCTGATGAGAAGCTGAAGACCCCCGCAACTCGCGGTGAGCTCGCGGCTGCCCTGTACATCCAGGCGGGCACCCCCGAGGTGAAGCTGCCTGAGACTTCCCCCTGGCCGGATGTGAAGACCGACGACCCGAACTTCCCGGCGTACGTGTGGGCTCGTCAGAAGGGTATTACCTTCGGCTGGTCGGACGGCAAGTTCCATGCTGATGCCGGCATTTCGAATGCTACCGTTGCGGCGTTCGCCTACCGTGCGGCTGGTTCTCCTGCGGTGACGGGCAACTCTCCCTACAGCGATGTGGCTCCGGGTTCGGCGTTCTACCGTGAGATTCTGTGGGCTCAGCAGAACAAGGTGGTGCTGAACGCTAGCGGCGCTTTTGACGCTCAGCACATGGTGACTCATGGTGAGCTGGAGACTCTGATTGAGGCGTTCCAGGCTCGCGCTAAGTAAGGTCGTTTAGCCCGCCCGCGTCCCCCTCGGGTTTTACCTTGAGGGCGAGTGCGGCGCATCGGATAGTTCTCTGAATCCCCCGTGTTCCCGAATGGTTTTCTGTTCGGGGGCGCGGGGTTCAGCTTTTAACAGCTACCGCGGTGTGAGATTTCTCGAAACCTTAAAGTATTCCTTGAGTGTTTCCTGACAATCGTTCAACGCTTTGATAGGGTGAGAATATCCCCGAAACCGAGGGGGATTTTCAACCACTTTTCTCATGGGGCGTGCGCAGATTCAACGGTAGATTCCCTACCTACCGGCGAGCTCGCGTAGCCCCGGAGAAACAACTTTAAGGATGTCTCATGTCCTCGCTTCCGAACTCTAAGTCTTCATTCTTCCACGCGGCCCGCAACTGTAGCGCGCTCGTACTGGCGAGCGCGATGGTCCTGCCGCTGACCCCGGCGTTAGCCCAGGACGCAGCGCCCACCGCAAACGCGCCCGTTGCTAACGCACCGACTGCCAATACCCCCACCCCTGCAACTCAGGACGTCGCGGATGAGCCGTCTTTCACCGTTGTCTATGAGGATTACTACTACCAGGACGGCCGTGACGTCTTCGAGCAAGAGGGCGACGGCCTGTACACCGGTGAGGACAGTAAAATTACGGTTCTGGGCACCGGCTTCACCAAGGAGTGGCGCAAGCAGCACGGCAAGGTAGTCATCTACATCGCGCCCGAGGAGAACGTCCCCTACAACGCCCATCAGGTGACCGATACCCTCTTGCGGTTTGAAGAGGGCAAGGACTTCACCATTGACGATGACGGCACCTTTGTCGCCCCGCTGAAGGTTGAAGCTAATACTTTGCCGAGTTACTACACTCTCACGGAGTATTTCCCGGATATGACTCTGGACAAGGTGCGTTACGAGGTTGGCATCCTTGCCGAGCCCGAGGGCCAGCCGCAGTCAACCGTTCAGGATATCTGGGCTCGCAAGAACGTTGTGACGCATCACGGTCTGAGCACCAATGATTATCACTTCGATACCTTCGCACCTAAGTTGAAATACGACGCTTTGAAGGACCCCACGAAGGATCAGGAGCTGCTGATTCAGGGTCAGGGCTTCGTAGGGACTGACATCCCCGGCGTTGAGGGCATGATGTACGTCATTCGCGAGAAGGGCACGGGTTCCCCCGTCCTGGTTATGAGCGAGATGAAGCGTTACGTCCACGGTGATGATGAATACGAGACGGGCCTGGAGGGAGGCTTCGCTTTCGTCAATCTCAAGATTCCCGCGAACACGCTGGATCCGTCCAAGCAGTACGTCATTGAGGCGTGGAGCGACTACGGTTACCCCAGCAAGACGGATAAGACTCTCATCACGCCGATGGTGGGTTTTGCCCCGGAGCACCGCGGCGTTCTTTTGGCGCACCAGGATTTGAAGTTTGAGGGTGTCCAGCGGTTCACGAATGCTTACGTACCCGTAGAGGAACGTATGTACTTTTCGACATCGCTGAACGACGAGGAACAGAAGCAGCCTGCCACCCGCGGTGAGCTGGTTTCCTCCCTTTATGAGATGAAGGGCAGCCCCAAGGTGGACCTTCCTGAAGTCTCCCCGTGGCCGGATGTGAAGACGGACGATCCGAACTACGCCGCCTACATTTGGGCTCGTGAAAAGGGTGTTACCTTCGGCGGACCTGACGGAAAGTTCCACGCGGAGGACGGTCTCACGAATGCAACCGTTGCCGCAATGATTTACCGTGCGTCTGGTTCACCGGAAGTATCGGGTGTTTCATCCTTCCCGGATGTTACGCCGGATTCCGCGTTCTACCGTGAGATTCTGTGGGCTACCCAGCAGAATGTTATTACTCCCGAGACTGGCATGTTTGAACCGAATCATGCTGTGACCCGCATTGAATTGGACTGGATGTTGTTCTATTACCGGCATCGCGTGATGAACCCTATCACTACTGGCCTGTATCGCATTGCTAACTAAGTAGGCCAGGCCGGTTCTAGCCCGGGCACCTCGTCACAACGGACGGGGTGCCCGGGCTCTTACGCACTGAGTACGCGGTGAGGGAATCTGCGCGGATTCTTCTAGAGTTCTCACCCCTAGAATTCTCGCCCTAGAGTTCCCACGCGGGGGCTGCGGCGGTGCTTGCCGAGTGCGCGTCATGACCGGTTGCCACGCCGGTGGAGACGGTGAAGTCCCACGGGTCGGTGTTCAGTGCAGACAGCTTCGTTTCGATGGTGAAGCCGCGCTCAGCGAGCAGGGCGCGCAGGCGGTTTGCCGCCGACTGTAGCCAGAGGGATTCGCTGGCGGCGTGGGAGCAATCAATCAGGGCGATGTTGCTACCGTCAACTCGTGCGGTTTCGCGGAATTCGCTGGCGGGGTGGTGGCGCAGGTCGGCGGTAATGTACACCTGCGCGTCGGTGGCGCGCACAGCGTCAAAGAGGGAGTCACCGGCACCACCGCAGAGGGCAACCCGGCGAATCGGCTGGTCGGCACGGCCCGCGATGCGCAACCCGCCGGCGGTGGGAGGCAGGGCCGCCGCGAGGCGTTCTGCAAGCTCCTTGAGGGTGATTTCTTCGGGCAGGGTGCCGAGGCGGCCGGTGCCTACCGCGTGTTCCTGTTCGTCAAGTACCTGGGTTTGTGCTTCAGTGAGCGGTTCGCGGTCAATCAGGCCGATAGCGTCACAGAGTGCTTCGTTCACGCCTTCAACGGCGGCATCTGCGTTGGTGTGCGCGCCGAGCAGTCCGCATCCGCCTTCGATAAGGGTGTGCAGTACATTGCCCTTGTAGTCGCTGTCGGGGATGAACTTTGCGCCGCGGAGCAGCAGCGGGTGATGGGTGATGAGCAGCTGCGCGCCTTCGGCTACGGCTTCTTCGGCGGTGGCGGTGAGGGCGTCTACTGCGAAGAGGACGGTACTCACTTTAGCGGCGCCACGTCCGGCGACGAGGCCGGATGCGTCCCATCCGGCGGCAAGCTGCGGCGGGAAGAGTGTGTGGAAGGCATCGACGACTTCTGCAAGGGTGGGGGTTTCTAGTTTTTCAGTCATACCTCTATTGTGGCAGGTGGCGCGGCGGCAGCTCAGGAATATTATGCGGCTCGGCGGTGTTCTTCAGGTAGTGTGGTTTTATAGTTCAAGGAGGAATCATGACTGATGTTGTTCTTGCCGGCGGCTGTTTCTGGTGCCTGGATGCGGTGTACCGCCAGTTCCGCGGGGTTGAGGAGAGCGTCTGCGGCTACACGGGCGGCGATACTCCCGACCCTGATTATCGTTCGGTGTGTTCGGGTGCGACCGGGCATCAGGAGGCGCTGAAGCTCAGCTTTGACCCGCAGGTGATTGACCTGGATACGGTGCTGGATATTTTCTTCACGAGCCACGACCCGACTAGCTGGGATCGTCAGGGTGCGGATACCGGTTCGCAGTACCGTTCGGTGCTTTTCTACGCGGATGAGCAGCAGCGTGAGGCGTTTGAGCGTGCGGTGGCGCGTGCTCAGCAGCTGTACTCCTCCCCCATCGTTACGGAGATTAAGCCTCTGGGCGTGTTCTATGAGGCTGAGGAGTATCACCAGAATTATTACGCGTTGAATCCGGCGCAGGGTTATTGTGCGTTTGTGGTGAGCCCGAAGGTGGCTCATGCGCGCCGTAATTTTGCGCATCTGCTCCGTTAGCTACTCCGTTAGTCGGTACGTCCGGTTCAGTTGAGGCGTATTACGTTGTTCACCCCGTAGCTGTCTTTTGTTGTGTGGCAGCTATGGGGTGTCTTCATATGCGCCCGGCTATTTGTTGTTCGCCGGTGTTTTACGGTTGCTATAAGGTGCGCCCGGTATGATGGGGGTGTCGACTCACTCCTCCTCGTCCGTTGACCTCTTCGAAAGACTGCTGATGACAAGCTCCTCTTCTAAGCCCGTCGCCTTGAGCCGCCGCGCCGTGTTGGGTGCGGGCGGTGTTGGTCTTGCCGCTGTGTTGTCTGCGTGTGCGCGTACGGTGCATCCGCCGGTTGCTACTGCTGAATCTGAATCGGCGAGCGCGAGTGCTTCGGTGAGCCCGTCTGCTTCGCCGGCGTTGCCGTCTGCGAATAAGTCGTATAAGGGTAAGGTCACGTTCGATAACTTTGAGAAGAACGGCGAGTACGTTCCTGCCACGGCTGAGAAGAAGGCGCAGAACGTGCCCAAACCGCTCATGCCGGAGAAGGTGCAGGAGCTGAGCATTGACGGTATTTATGCGCTGATTGGCTATTGGATTTCTAGCTTTAATTATTTGGCGTTGACGGGTGATATTGAGCCGTTGAAGAAGACGGACCCGAGTAGCGAATACTATAAGGAGCTTGAGCCGATGGTTAAGCTCTATGAGACAGGGCGCGGCTGGATTTACGATACGAGTGAGCCGATGTCTGTGTACCTGATGACGGACACTCCCACGCAGGTTGAGGGCGACCGTATTCGTTATTTCTGGCGTGCTCGTTCTCTGGTTGACCAGAATGCGAAGAGGCATCTGACGGAGGGGGACAACCGCGATAAGTCGCTGGCTAGGGCAGAAGATTCTCAGGGGCAGGCGATGAGGATTGTTGTGGAGTATAAGGAGGGTGCTTGGTTTATGAGCACTCAGAAAGATAAGGATGCTGATAAGAGCACGGAGTCTGCGAGCCCCTCAGCGTCCTAGTGCACTAATTGCAGCTTTTTAGACCTTTCTTCGCAAAAGGATATAGGTAGTGGTATTTGATATCCATTCATGTGCTTAGGGTATAATGATGGTGTCAACTCACTCTATTTCCTTTGTTGACTTCTTTTGAAAGGCTGATTATGACGAGCCCTTCCCCCACCTCTGTTGGTATGTCCCGCCGCGTGGCACTGGGTGCAACCGGTGCCGGCGTACTGGCTGCATTGACTGCGTGCGCTAGCGATATTCGCCCGCTGGCTGATGGCTCGGCGTCTAACTCTACTTCCGGTTCTGCTAGTGCATCCGCGAGCGCTTCAGCTAGTGCCTCACCCAGTGCCTCGGCTAGCGCTTCGCCTTCTGCTTCTTCCGGCAAGCATTATAAGGGCCTCGTGAAGTTCGATAACTTCGAGAAGAACGGCGAGTACGTTCCGGCAACCGCCACTCATAAGGCGCAGAATGTGCCGAAGCCTCTCGTTCCGGCGAACATGAACGAGCAGAACGTTGACGGTATTTACGCGTTCGTTGGTTATTGGTTGGCGAGTTCCAACTATCTGCTGATGACCGGCGATACTGAGCCGCTGCAGAAGGTTGAATCTGCGGATTCACTGCAGAATTACCAGAATTTGACGGTTGCCTATGAAAATAATGCGGGCTGGCTCTACGGTGTGGATAGCCCTATGACTCTTGAGTTGCTTTCTGATTCACCACAGAAAATTTCCGGTAGCAGAACTCGTTATGACTGGTTGGCGTACATGAACTACAGCGCCGATATGAAGATTCACATTGAAGGCAGCCCTGATGAACCTTTCATGGAGGATAGTTCGCGGGAACTGACGAAGGTTAGTGTGGAGTACAAGGACGGTAAGTGGATTATGGTCAGCAGTGAGGATGGCTCTTCTGCGACTGACTCTGCCGGCGGGTCTTCTTCTGTCTAAGCACCTACCCTATAGGTAAGGTCTAACGGCTTAAGATAGACTTCTCCCCCGCCTGCGGTAATGCACCGTGGGCGGGGTTTCTTTATGCCGGAACTCGGTGATGCTTTGCAGCGGTATTAGGTTGCTTTGTCATCGGCACTCGATGACGGCTACTGCCGGGTATCTGCGTGTTTGCCGGTATGATGGGGTTGTCAACTCACTCAATTTCCTTTGTTGACTTCCTATGAAAGGCTGATTATGACGAGCCCTTCCCCCATTTCTGCTGGTATGTCCCGCCGCGTGGCGCTGGGTGCGACCGGTGCCGGTGTGCTGGCTGCATTGACTGCGTGCGCTAGCGATATTCGCCCGACGGCTGAAGGTTCGGCGTCTAGCTCCGCTTCTGAAAGCGCCTCGGCCGCTGCTTCCGCATCTGCTTCTTCGGACAAGTCCTATAAGGGCTTTGTGAAGTTCGATAACTTCGAGAAGAACGGCGAATACGTTCCTGCCACTGCCGAGAAGAAGGCGCAGAATGTGCCCAAGCCCCTCGCCCCGGCGAACATGAACGAAGATAACGTTGATGGCATGTATGCGTTCATTGGCTACTGGCTGGCAAGCTTTAACTATGCGCTAATGACCGGTGATACTGAGCCGATGAAGAAGGCTGACCCTGCAGATGTGTATGTGAATGGTCTGCAGGAACTTACGATCATGTACGAGAACGATCTGGGCTGGATGTACGGTACGGATACCCCGGTTACTCTTGAGCTGACTAGTGGTTCACCGAAGAAGGCGTCCGGTAAGGGTACCCGTTACGACTGGCCGGCATACATGAACTACAGCGCCGATGCGAAGATTCACATTGAGGGCAAGTCTGACCAGCCCTTTAAGACCGCTTCTAGCCCGAATGGCAAGCTGGCGAAGGTTGCCGTGGAATACAAGGACGGTAAGTGGATTATGCTCACCGGCGATGAAGGCTCTTCTTCGTCGGCTTCCGCTTCTTCCTCTAGCTCTTCTTCTGTCTAGGCCCCACCATATCGGTTCCGGTCTAACGGTTTGAGGTAGGCTTCTCCCCCGCCTGCGGTAATGCACCGTGGGCGGGGTTTCTTTGTGCCGAAACTCTGCGAAAATTCTGCCGTAACTCTGCGGAACCCCAGGGTAGGAAACCCAGGGAACACCCAGGGGAAAACCCAGCGGATGTTCGGGGTCGGAGGAGGGGCGCTCGGGTACGCTTAACGTATATACATTGACGTACTACATGTGGTCTTTACCTGCAGGTTGTGAGCTTCGCGCTGACGGCTTTGGGGGTGAAGGATCCGACGAAGGACTTCCGATGACTACTTTCTTCACTCGACGTACCGCCCTGGGTGTTGCTGCTGCTGGCGCGCTTTCTGCGTTGACTGCGTGCGCTAGCGATATTCGCCCGCTAGCTGGCGGCACTGGCTCGGCTTCTCCGTCGGAGGCGGCGACCGCCTCCGAGACCGCCTCCGAAACTGCGTCTGCGAGTGCTTCGGCTTCTCCTTCTGCGTCTGCGAGTGCTTCTGCGAGTGCTTCTGCCGCTTCGGGTCTTCGCTCTTCGGGCAGGAAGTATAAGGGCATCATCACTTTCGAGAATTATGTGGAGAACGGCAAATATGTTGCGGCGACCGCTACGAATCCGGCTGAGAACGTGCCGAAGCCCGCGCCTCCTGAGAACTTCAAGGAGCACAGTGTTGATGGTGCGTACGCTTTCTTGAGTTTCTGGCTGGCGAGCTTGAACCATTTGATGATCACGGGTGACCCGGAGCCCATTGAGATGGTTTACTACAAGGGCTACGGCTGGGAGAAGTATCAGAGCACAATCAAGCTGTATGCCTCGGGTGCTGGTTGGGTGTACGGTACGGAAACTCCGTATATTGTTGAGCTACTGACTGATGCTCCTCGAGCGGTGCCCGGCAGCAATAACACTGCCTTCATTTGGGAGGGCCTCGCCCATATGGACCCCAAGATGATACGGCATTATAGGAATCAGCCTGAGAAGGCGACAAGCGCTGAAGAGTCGAAGAAGAAGGTGGCGAGGTTCCGTCTGGAGTACAAGGACGACAAGTGGGAGCTGTCTAGCGCCGCTTAGTTGCCGTCTGGCGGAGGGTTTCCTCTCGTGGTGATTTTTCATGTTATAAGACCCCGCACCTGGTAAAACGCTGGGTGTGGGGTCTTAATTTTCTGAACACTTGAGGTGGTCGCGGGGGCTAGGTGGTGGCTCTCGGGTAACCTTAAAAATATATACATTGACGTACTGATAGGTCTGTACGGGGTGCGCATGCCCGCCACGGTGTGTGGCGTGATTTGCTCTGTATTGGCTCCAACGAAGGGCTTCCGATGACTACCTTCTTCACTCGACGTACTCTCCTGGGCGTGGGTGCGACCGGTGTTCTTGCAGCGCTGACTGCGTGCGCTAGCGATATTCGCCCGCTGTCGCAGGGTTCCGGCGGTTCCTCTGATTCGGCTTCTAATGCTGCTTCTGGCGCTACTTCTGGCGCGGCTTCCTCTTCTGTGAGCGCCTCGGCGTCACCTTCTCCTACCGATGATCACACGCCCGGCTCATACGTGGGCCCGATTAAGTTCAATAACTACGAGCGGAGCGGCACCTACATTCCGGCGAGTGCGGAGGCGCCGGCGCAGAACGTGCCGAAGCCTCTTATCCCGGAGAAGATGAAGGAGAACAGCCCCGAGGGTGCTTACGCTCTGATGGGTTATTGGCTTGCTTCCCAGAATTATCTGATTCTGACCGGCGATGTTGAGCCGCTGATGAAGGCGGATCCTGCGAAGGCTTTTTTGAGGAACTCTAGGACCATGATTAAGCTCTACGAGTCGGGTCTGGGTTGGATTTACGGTTCGGATCAGCCGTACAAGATTGAGATTGCGGAGAATGAGCTTCAGCCGGTTGCTAATAAGCCGGACCGTTACGAGTGGCTTGTGACCGTCGCGTATGACGCTGCCGCTAAGTACCACATTGAGGGTGAGCCTGATGCGACTATCGTTGAGGAGGAAAAGACGATTCCTCGCACGACGAAGTTCATCATGGAGTACAAGGAAGGCATGTGGCGCATGCTTTTGAACAACGATAGTTAGTTTCCCTCATCTTCTGATACGCACTACTTAAGGATTTTTCATGGCAGCTTTTCTTTCTCGACGTGCCGCACTAGCAGCTGCTACCGGTGCTGGCGCGGCTGCGGCGCTGACAGCTTGCGCTAGCGATATCCGTCCGCTGGCTGATAGCTCCGCCTCCGGTGAGGCTTCGGCCAGTGCCAGCGCTTCTGAGTCTGCGAGCCCTTCTGCTAGCGCCTCTTCGAGTGGTTCTTCTGAGAAGTCCTATCTGGGGCCGGTAAAGTTCGACAACTATGAGAAGAAGGGCGAGTATATCCCTGCGGATGAGACGCATAAGGCGCTGAACATGCCTAGGCCTCGACCGCCGGCAAATATGTACGAGAATACTGTTGATGGAGCTTACGCGGCCTATAGTTTTTATGAAGCAAGCCTCAACTACTTAGTACTTACCGGTGATGTTGAACCGTTGAAAGAAGCTGATCCTGTTGGCAAGGACGTCAAAGCTTTTCAAGGTTATGTAACTGTATACGAAACCAATGAGGGATGGTTTTACGGTTCGGAGAAACCGGTTCAAACTGAGATGCTAACCCCCCGGCCTGAAAAGGCATCAGGTAGCGACACCCTCTATATTTGGCCTATCAGATTTGTTAGGGATCCTAATGCGATGTCTCGCATTGAAGGGCGAGCAGATGAGCCTATGTTCCCTAGTAAGGCTTTGACTCCTGACCACGCCAAGCTGAAGTTGTCCTATAAGGACGGTAGATGGTTTTATGCCGCCACTAAGGGCGGCGAGCAGAGCACTCCAAGCCCAAGCGCTAAAGCATCGACTGAGGCTACCCCTAATAACGCCTAGAGCATCTTTGCAGAGTTCACCTTAGGGGTGAGGATCTACCTCACTTATAGGGTTAATAAGCTCCAGAGCTTCATCCCTTACCCTACTTATCATTTAAGGATTTTTCATGGCAACTTTTCTTTCTCGACGTGCCGCATTAGCTGCTGCTACCGGTGCCGGCGCGGTTGCAGCACTGACTGCTTGCGCTAGCGATATTCGCCCGCTGGCTGATAGCTCCGCCTCCGGTGAGGCTTCGGCCAGTGCCAGCACTTCTGAGTCTGCGAGCGCATCCGCCTCGGCATCTGCTTCAGCGACTGAGTCTGCTAAGAAGTCGTACAAGGGCACGGTGAAGCTCGACAAGTACGAGAAGAACGGCGAGTACGTTCCTGCCACGGCTGAGAAGAAGGCGCAGAACGTGCCGAAACCTATTGTTCCGGAGAAGATGAACGAGGCAACCATTGAGGGCATGTACGAGTTCCTCAGCTACTGGGTGGCAAGCTTCAACTACATGTTTATGACCGGTGATTACGAGCCGCTCAAGAAGGCTGACCCGTACTCCCGCTATGCGAACGAGGGCAGCAATGCTGTTATCATCTACTCTTCCGGCAGGGGCTGGGTATACGACACGGATACGCCGGTTACCGTTCAGCTTCTGACCGACGCCCCGAAGAAGGTCGCGGGCGGACCCAACCGCTACGATTGGCTCGGACGCATCATCTATGACCCCAACGCGAAGATCCACATTGAGGGTCAGGACCCCGCTCCCCTAGTCGATGGATCCACTAAGAGCGAGGCAACCAACTTCGCGGCGGACTACAAGGACGGTGCGTGGTACATGCTCAGTGATGAGGATGCTGATGCATCCTCTTCCGAGAAGAGCAGCGCTAGCGCCTAAAACCCGCCTCTAAGCGGCTGGTTCTAAAAGTGAGGGAAGCTCCCGTATGCAGTTGAGATTGCATGCGGGGGCTTCCTCTTTACCTACGTGCGGTGGCGATGTTCCCTTATGCGTTCATGAGCGGACTTTGAACATGCATCAGTTCCTTCGGGTACGCTTAAAAGTACACTGACAAACCGTTTAGGGGTTCTCATGCCTACTTTCGTTACTCGCCGCACCGCCCTGGGCGTTGCTACCGCTGCCGCGCTCGCTTCCCTGACTGCCTGCGCAAGTGATATTCGCCCGCTGGAGGACCCGAGCGTAGTTGACCCGATGCGCCCTTACAAGGGTGACTTGAAATTCAATAGCTACAAGTCCACCGGAACCTACCGCCCCGCAAGCACCACGAAGAAGGCGGAGAACCCGCCCATGCCCGTTCCTCCTGAGAACATAAAGTCGAAGACGATCTCGGGCATGTATGCGGCGCTGGGCTACTGGCTCGCAGCCCTGAACTATCTGACGGTTACCGGCGACGCTGCCCCGTTCAAGGACGTGGACCTAGACGGTATCTACGTACAGAAGATGAAGATATACGTAGACTTGTACGCGAAGGATGAGGGGTGGATGTACGGCACCGATACGCCGCTCTTGGCTGAGCTGATCGAAGAGACTCCACAGAAGGTTGACGATGAGCAGTACCGTTGGAAGGGTATTGGCCGTAACCATAAGGCCGCCGTTCTCCATTACGTACCGGAGGACAGGGATATTCACATTGCAGATACGAGCGGCAGCTCTGCTAATGATGAGGTCACTTTTGTGTTGAATTATCGGAACAATACGTGGATGGTCACCATTGAGACGAAAAGCTCTTCGACAGCTACCCCCGACTCCTCGGGCGGAAGCAATTCTGGCCTCAACGTTTAGGATGCAGTGGCATAGACACCGACACCACGTACGCCTAACAAACAGCACTTTTCGTTAGCTAACGCAGTTTTTGTAGCATTTTCCCAGGTTTGATCCCCAAGAAATCATAAACATATCCAAATACACTAAGGTACTCTGAAATAGATACACCGATAATCTATTGAAGGGTACCTTATGTCTACCTTCGTGACCCGACGCGCCGCCCTTGGCATCGCCGCCACCGCCGCGCTCGCCTCCTTGACTGCCTGCGCCAGCGATATTCGCCCGCTCAGCAACCAGAGCACGCCCGGGGAACAACGCTCCTACAAGGGCGAGCTGAAGTTCAACGGCTACGAATCACGCGGCACCTACGTTCCCGCAACCAGCTCGAAGAAGGCGGAGAATCCGCCCAAGCCTGTCCCTCCTGCAGAGATGAAAGCCAAAACGACGGAGGGCATGTACGCCGCCATAAACTACTGGTTGGCTTCTTTCAATTACCTTATGATTACCGGCGACATTGAGCCGTTTAAGGCTGTGGATATAAACCGAAACGATATCTACAAGGCCGAACCTTTCGTCGAATTTTATGAGAAGAACACTGGCTGGGTGTACGGTACTGATGCGCCATTCTCAGCAGAGCTGACCGAGGACGCTCCGCAGAAGGTTGACGAACAACAGTACCGCTGGCTGGGTGTTGGCCGGTATAACAAGGAAGCAAAGATTCACTACACAGATGGCAGGGAACTCACCATGGCTTCATTGAGTAGCGGCCCCGGTGATTATGAGTTCTTCTTTATCTTGGAGTATCAGGATGGCGCCTGGACGGTTCGGAATGAACCAGCCAAACTTACAACGAGCTCACCCAGCTCAAGCGCGAGCAGCTCCGGCACCTCCATTTAGAACCCCGGTCATATCGTAGTCGTGCGAAAATCTCTGTGCCCCGTGTTTTTCGTCATCTACCGCCGCTTTTACGGCGTTGAAGGCGCACACAACATTGGGCTGGCCGCTCCCCTGCGATATTCTGGAATTAGTTCAATACCGGCACATACTTTATTCACCTCAGAAAGAGCCCCATGTCTACCATGTATACCCGCCGCACCGCCCTGACCGCACTGGGCCTGGGCACCGCTGCACTTCTTGCCGCATGTTCCTCAAAGTCCTCCGAATCTTCAGCAACCGCGAGCGCATCCGCACCCGAGTCTTCGGCATCCGCGAGCGCTACCGCATCCGTCTCCCCCACCGCGGAGGCAACCACTACCGTTGAGCCTGGCCCCAGCATGAAGGGTGAGGTCGTTCTTGCCGACTACTCCTCCACCGGCACTTTTGAGCCCGGCACCAAGGAGCACAAGGCAGTGAACGTTGCGATCCCCGTGGAGCCGGCGAAGCTGCGTGAGAACAGTGTTGAGGGTCTGCACGCGTTCATTGCGTACTGGCAGGCTACCCTGAACTACCTGCTGCTGACCGGTGACGGTACCCGCTTCACGAACATTGACCACACCGGCGACTACTCGACCGTGGCTGAGTTCTTCCAGAGCATGTACGCTTCGGAGAGCGGCTGGGTTATTGGTTCGGAGCGTCCGATGGTTCTGTCGCTGACTGCTGACCGCCCGACCAAGGACATCCGCACCGGCTACTACACTTGGGCAACCGAGATGGTGATTGATGGTGCTGAGGGTGCTGGCGTGTACAGCAAGACCAACGATCGTGTGCAGCCGCTGACCGAGGTGTTCAAGTACCCGGGCAAGCCGGTGGCTGGCCAGATTGTGGCGCACTACCAGGACGGCACTTGGCGTATGGTGCGTCGCGCTCCAGGTACTGCGTCTGCTTCGCCGGTTCCGTCGCTGAGCCCGAGCGCTTCGGCTGAGGGTACTGCGTCTGCGGAGGCTACCACTGCTTCTGCTGAGGCATCGGCACAGTAGATTCAGATCCCCTTTATACCGCTGAGAAGCCACATGTGTTTCGAGAAGCCACCATTATGGTTGCTTTTCGAAACACATGTGGCTTTTCGCCTTTATTCTTTGAGAGGCTCACTGCGCCGCCATAGAATCTAAAAGATCATCCGACAGATACAGACAGATATAAACAAAAAACCTTGATTCCGAAGAACCAAGGCTTTTTTCCTAGTGTGACCCCAACCGGATGGGTACGGTGATGAGGGCGCATAATGCCGAGCGCGCGAGGGATTTCATTATGCGTCCGAATGCCACGCCGTAAGAAGTGGCGGGGCATGATGCCGAGCGTGCGAGGGATTCCATCATGCCCCGGAGTGCCGCGACGTAAGG
>NZ_KV811593.1:123002-141006 GCF_001813145.1 Rothia sp. HMSC066G02
GAGCGGCGCCGTGAGAGGCTCACGGCGGCACCATAGAATCTAAAACCAATTTCACCGAATAAACAAATAAACCCTCAGTCAGAAGACTGAGGGTTTATTTCCTAGTGGTGACCCCAACCGGATTTGAACCGGTGTTGCCGCCGTGAGAGGGCGGAGTACTAGGCCGCTATACGATGGGGCCGTGAGATTTACATCTCTTTTACCAGGTCTCCCTGGCAACACATATAACTATACAGAGCTTCCCAGGAACAACCAAATCGAAAAGCAGTGAATTGAGTCACATATTTTACACCGAGTGCAAGACCCTCAGCACCGGCTCTTTTCCAGCAGCACCAGGCGCCCCCCCCCGCAGATAGACACAAAAATGCGCCCCGCACAGCGTACGGGGCGCATCCGCTCAAATTAGAGCAAGAAACTATGCCTTACGGCGGCGAAGCACCATCACAGCGGCACCGGCAATCAGCGCGAACGCACCGACAGCAGCCAGGCTCAGAACGTTCTGAGCACCGGTCTTAGCCAGCGAGCCCTTGCTCTGAGGCGCAGACTTGGTAGCCGAAGCGCTCACCTGAGCATCGGAGTTAGAGCCCTTAGGCTGGGAGTCAGACTTCACCGAAGAAGAGTTCTTCAGCGGCGCGGTCTTCGCGGTGGTTCCCAGCTGGTCGTTAGCTTCCTCAGCCTTCGGTTGCTCACCCTTGGGCTGATCAGCCGCCGGTTTCTCTGCAACTGCAGCAGATGCGGAGGGTGATGCCGAGGCGTTAGCGGGGAATGCCGGCTCGTCAGCCTCATCGCGGTTATCTGCGTTGCCGGCATCCTTCGCGTCGTTGACGATCAGCGAAACAGCCGAATCGTAATTGCGGTTGGTTGCCACGTCAGAACCAGCGGTGACGGTACCGAGCATGTAGCCCTGGCTGTACTGCATGGTGTTCGCGGGAACACGCAGGGTCGCGTCGAAGGAGTACTTGCCGGTGCGTGCGTTGTAGACGAACGCGCTCGCCGGAACGACGGTCGAGACCTTCTGAATGCTTGCCAGTTCGCTATCGGTCAGCTTGTCGAAACCCATCGACCATTCGCCTTCCTTGACCAGGAACAGGCGAATACCTTCAGCCGGGGGCTTCTCAAAGTCATAGCCGGACACATGGAAGGTATAGGGGCGAGTAATGTCGACAGTGCCCTCAGCGAAGTTCAGGGTGGGGTCAATCAGCACTGCGGTAGCCTGCTTCGGGTAGCCCTGGAAAGGAACCTTAGCGGGGTTAATGGTCGCGGTGGAGGTGAACTCGCCCTCGGAAACCTCAGCGTAGAACTTCACGATGGAGTTCGGAACCAGCTTCTGCTGCGAGGAGGGAACAGCCTTGCCGTTACGGTCAACGGTCGCCTTGGAGGTATAGGTGTCGGTCATGGAGCCGTCACCGGTCTTCGAGTTCAGCACGTAGGGTACCGCCGCGGTGGTGTTAGCAATGTCCTGCTTGTCCACTGCGATGACGGAGCCATCCTCGGTGACGGTCAGGTCGTTAGCCTTACCGCCGTTCATCTCAACCTCACCAATCACGCGGTCAGCCTTGGCGTCGAAGATGGCGATCTTGCCGGTACCGAAATCGGTTACGTACACCAGGTCGCGGTCCTCGTCGTTCTCCATGGACAGCGCCTGGGTGCCGAACTTAACGAACTTCTTGAACGCACCGGTGGTCAAATCATAGACGGAGATACCGGAGTTCACGCCGTCCACGCCCTGCGAGGAGACGTAAATTTCGTTCTCGGAGTGGTCAATAGTGACGTCAGAGGGACGAACCTCAACGGAGGAATTCTCGCCGCGGGTCTGAATAACCTGCTCAGTCTTGAACGTATGAGTGTTGATTACGAAGACCTTGCCGCCGGTGCGCTCGGGCACGTACAGCTTGTCTCCATCAATGGTCATGTTCATGCCGATGTAGCGGGTACCGCCGTTGGGGGCGCCCTCCAGCTGCAGCTTGGTGACCTCGAAGGTCTTCATGTCGATTGCGGACACATAGTAGCGGCCGGTCACGAACATCTTGCCGGAGTTGTGGTCCACCAGCACAGAGCGGGGGTGCTCAATCCAGTTCGGGTCGCTCTCAGCGATACCGTGGTTAGTCCAAATCTGTTCCATGGTGTTCTGGTCGAACACGGACAGGGAGTTATCGGTGGTGTTAGTAACCCACACGGTGCCGGACACGTCATCAACAGTGATGCCGTACGCGGAAATGTAGCCAAATTCGCCGTTCTTATCCAGCTCGAAGGGAAGCGCCGCCACTTCTTCAATCTGAAGAGTGTCTGCGTTGACACGAGCAATGGTGGAGGCGAGGTCGCCGCGGGCACCCACACCGACCATCCAGATCTTGTTGGTCGCCTTAGAGTATGCAACCTGGTACTGGCCGGGCAGACCCTGGGTAATCTGCGCGACGGACGCGGAGGTGTCAACAACGCGGCTCAGCGATGCGGTGGAAGGAGCCGATGCGCTGGGGGTCGCGGTCTGGTTTGCGGTGTTCGGTGCTGCGAAGGAGGCAGGAATCATGGCTGCGCCGGAGATTGCGAGCGCGAGGGAGCCGACGGCGAGCCCCTTCAGTGCTTTGCCCGAGGAGGGAGTGAGGTTCAATATGTGTCCTTTAAATGTGTAACGGAAGTGCTCACATGCCGCATGCGAATGCTAACGAGACACCCGTGAATATGCGGTGACATATTCGACGGCACGAAAAGCAGAAATGCAGGTAACGCATAAATTTACCTACCTTCTAATCCTCAATGTTTTCCCAGGAAAATACAAGCAGCGACGTGGGCGTGTTTTGTGTTTTTGTGAGTGATCCCCTAATTCGCCTTCAGTATCACGTGAAGGTTGAGGCGCTTCCCCGGTTTTTCCTTGCTCTTGCGGGCAAAAACCCAGGTCACGAGGGGTATTGTGATGCTTTTATATTTACACATTAATGTAAATGTTTAGGTGAGGCGCGCCAGCGACATTCACCACGGGTTAAACATTTTCTCGACATTCAAAACCTATATTTTTACAGGCAAGTGCACATATATAAATATGTACTAAAACCACCTACCCAGCATTAGCCCAAGCGGGCACACAAAAGGCGGGTACCCCTCCCCCAGATTCGAAGAATCCGAAAGAGAAAATACCCGCCTTCTCACGCGTTACATCGAGCATTTACGCCCGAAAACTAAACGCTACGCTTATGCCTTGCGGCGGCGCATCACCAGGGCAACACCCGCAATCAGAGCCACAGAAGCGAAAGCAACCAGCGGCATCACAGCGTCAGCACCGGTGTTCGCCAAAGCGCCACGCGAAGAGCCAGCCTGCGAGGAACCAGCGTCGCTCTTAACTACCGAGGAGCCACCGCCCAAATTATCGGAGCCACCAGCAGAGGAACCGCCGTTCTTCACAGCCGAACCGGACTTATCAGCCTTCACAGCATCCGGAGCGGGCTTGGAGTCAGACTGAGATGCCTGATCCTTGGAGGTCTGATCCTTAGCCTCTGCGGTGTTCTCAGACTTAGCGTCAGACTTCTTGTCCTCAGGCTTCTTGTCCTCAGGCTTCTTGTCCTCAGCCTTCGGGTCAGCCGGCTTCGACTCCTCAGCCTTCACACCGGTCACCGTCGGGTAACCCGCAAAGTCCAGCGAAGTCGGGGTGATACCCACCGGAGCTGCGCTCGCGTCGGTGTCCTTCAGACCAACCTTGAACTTCAGAATCGAGTTAGCCTTCAGCTGCTGAACCGATGCGGGAACGTCGTTACCCTGGCGGTCCTTATAAGGCAGGGAGGTGTACTCGCTGGCGGTGGTGATTTCGCCGGTGGTGCCGTTGAGCACGTAGGGCAGGGTCACCTTCTCGTCGCGGTCCTTCTTGTCGAGGACCAGTACGGAGCCGTCCTTGAGCAAGGTCACGTCGTTCGCGGCTGCGCCGTTCATCTCAACCTCGCCGATGACCTCGTCAGCGCGGCCGTCGAAGACAGCCACCTTACCGGTACCGAAGTCGGTTACGTACACCAGGTCGCGGTCCTCATCGTGCTCCAGGGCGAGCGCCTGGGTGCCGAACTTGACGAACTTCTTGAACTCGCCGGTGGTCAGGTCGTACACGGAGATACCGGAGTTGACGCCCTTCACACCCTGGGAAGATACGTAAATCTCATTCAGCGAGTGGTCCACAGCAACGTCGGAGGGGCGAACCTCAACGGTGGAATCCTCACCCTGAGTCTGGATGGTCTTCTCAACCTTGAAGGTCTTGGTGTCCACGACGAAGAGCTTGCCGCCGGTGCGCTCGGGCACGTACAGCTTGCCGCCATCGAGGAACAGGTTCATGCTGATGTAGCGGGTGCCACCGTCGGGTGCGCCCTCAAGCTGAATCTTCTCAACCTGCTTAGTCTTCAGGTCAATAGCAGAGACAAAGTAACGGCCGGTCACGAACGCCTTACCGGACTCGTGGTCAACCAAAACGGAGCGGGGGTGCTCAATCCAGTTCGGGTCGTCCTTCTTCACGCCCTCGTTGCTCCAGATGAGCTTGAGAGTCTGCTGGTCGTACACTGCCACGGAGTTGTCGGTGGTGTTGGTAACCCAGACGGTGCCGTCCACGTCATCAACGGTCACACCGTACGCGGAGGTGTAACCGTACTGGCCCTTGTCGTTCTTCTTCACGGGCAGCTCGGCGAAAGCCTCGGTCTGCAGGGTGTCTGCATCCACGCGTGCCAGGGAGGAAGCGAGGCCGCCGCGTGCACCCACGGTGGGCACGAACAGCTTGTGGTTCTTCTTGGAGTAGCCAACCTGGAACTGGCCGGGCAGACCCTGAATGATGTTCGCAACGCTACCGTTTGCGTCCACGGTGCGGTGTGCCTCGGTGGAGGGGGTGGTGGCGTTGTTGTCGGCCGCCTTGGTCTTGGTGGCGGTTGCCGGGTAGCCCTGGAACTCGCGGGTTTCGGGGGTGACCTGCTTGACCTCGGAGTTGTCGCCTGCGGTTGCGGTGACCTTGAACTTCAGGATGGAGTTCGCCTGAATCTCGGAGGTCTTGGCGGGAACCTCGTTGCCCTGCTTGTCCTTAGAAGGCTTGCTGGTGACCTTATCTGAGGTGCTGACGGTGCCGGTGGTGCCGTCGAGGACGTAGGGCACAGTTGCGGTTGCGCCAGCCTGCTTGTCCACAGCGACAACGGAGCCGTTGGGCAGTACGACCAGGTCGTTTGCCTTGCCGCCGTTCATGGCGACCTCAGCGATCAGCTTGTCTGCTGCGCCGCCGTCAATCACGCCCACCTTGCCGGTGCCGAAGTCGGTCACGTACACCAGGTCGTTGGCCTCATCGTTATCGAGCGAGAGCGCCTGGGTGCCGACCGGGATGAACTTCTTGAACTCGTGGGTGGTCGCGTCGTAGATGGACACGCCGGAGTTCGCTCCCTTCACGCCCTGGGAGGAGACGTAAATTTCGTTCTGGGAGTGGTCAATCGCGATGTCGGAGGGGCGAACCTCACCCTCAGCGTTGCCCTTGGTGTCGAAGCTGGTCTCCACCTTGAAGGTCTTGGTGTCGATGACGAAAATCTTGCCGCCGGTACGTTCGGGCACGTACAGCTTGCCGCCGTCGACCAGGATGTTCATGCTGATGTAACGAGTGCCGCCGTCGGGTGCGCCCTCGAGCTGAATCTTCTCAACCTGCTTGGTCTTCAGGTCGATTGCGGATACGAAGAAGCGACCGGTCACGAAAGCCTTACCCGACTCGTGATCGACACGCACCTCGCGGGGGTGCTCAATCCAGTTCGGGTCGTCCTTGCTCAGACCCGCATTGGTCCACAGCTGCTTCATGGTCGCCTGATCGTACACGGCAACGGAGTTATCGCGGGTGCTGGTCACCCACACGGTACCTTCCTCGTCATCGACGGTGATACCGTACGCACCCTCGTAGGAGTAGCCCTTGTCGTTCTTGACGATGGGCAACTCGGCGACAGCCTCAATCTTCAGGGAGTTCGCGTCAATACGAGCAATAGTGGAAACGTGCTCGTCGCGGTCAGCGGTGCCCGCAACCCAAATCTTGTTGGTCTTCTTGGAGTATGCGACCTGGAACTGACCGGGCAGGCCCTGGGTGATCTTTGCCATCGCCTTGTCGGTGATGGTGCGAGCGTCAGTGCTCTGGCTTGCCGCCGGGGTGGAGTCTGCCGCGAACGATGCGGGGATGGTGGCAACGCCGGAAATTGCCAGTGCCAGCGATCCAACGGCGAGGCCCTTGAATGCCTTGCTTGAAGCGAGGTTCATATGTATGTCCTTTTTCGTGGGTGGTGTGTGAAGGTGCGTCTCTCCCCCACCGATGGGTGGTGAGGCGCCGCGTTTTTCCTGCTCTTTGGTGTGGGTTTCATGGGCCCACGAGGAAGGAAACTAGTCTTCACACAGTATTAAGTAAGGCAACCTTTAACTTACCTTCTAGGTAATACTTACTTAGCGCACAGGATTTTGCAAGATTTTAGGCATATATAACGCAAAATTTCATATGCCAGGCACAGCCTGTCACTAAAACTCCCCGAGGTGCGGCAATACGGGGCATAACAAAACCCCCGCCTCCAGCAAAAACCAGAAGACGGGGGTTCCACACACCCCAACACACGGTGCCGGGGTGACTAAAAATTAGGAGACATACGAGAAGTCAGTGAACAGCAGGTTCTGCAGCTTGTAGCGGCGAATGAAACGAGCCAGCTCCGCGCGAGTAGTCGGCGCGGTCGGGTTGAACACACCCGAAGAATCCAGCACGATATCGTTCGCGCCAGCCCACGCAACGTAACGGTGCAGAGTACCGGCACCGAGCACGTCGCGGAAACGAGAACCAGCAGCCTCGTTCATTTCGGTCAGCTGAACCTCCGCGTTGTACTGGAACAGTACAGCCGCCAGCTGCTCGTGAGAAACCGGTGCGGTCGGGTCAATCTTGTCGCCACCAGTGAGCGGCTCGGTGATCTTGCGATCACGAGCCCAGTGCAGCGCGTTCGCGGTCGGGCGGTCTGCCGCATCCGCAAAGGGGGCAACCTCAGAGTTTTCGCTCACGCCAGCGTGACCAGCAGCGTGGTTCAGCAGAGCAATAAGCTCCTCACGGGTCACAGGGCGGTCCGGCTCAAACGCGCCAGTCTGCGGGTTCGGCATCAGCCACTTCTTCTGGTTCGCCATGCGGATATCCTCAGCGAACGGGTGGTTACCCGGAACATCCTCGAAAGAAGTCTTCAGGATCTTAGTCTCAGCCACGGGGATGCGCGCAGCAATCTGGTGGGCAATCTCCTGGCCCCACGGGTCGGAGCAAATATCCAGCTGCAGGGCGTGCTCGACACCCTCACCCTGCATCAGCTCGATGGGGAACTGGTCGCTACCGCTGAAGCTGTCAGCGTCACCGTCAAATTCGGGGGTGAGCGGCCAGGAGCGCAGAGTTTCGAAAGAGTCGTTACGAACGTAGCCGTGGCGTACGGTCAGGGTGGTGCCTTCGGTGAGGAATTCGCGTAGACCGTGTGCAGTGTAGTTGACGGTCATACCGGTTTCAGTGATGGTGGCACGCTGAATAACGAGGCGCGGGCCTTTAGTTTCCTCGGTTGCCGGGGCAAGGTTTGCGGGAGCTTCGTCAGCCTGAGCGGCCTGTGCCTGCAGGGTCAGTGCGCCTGCAGCGGCGGCAGCGGAAGCACCCTTTACGAAGAATCGTCGTGAGAGTCGATGGTTAAGCAAGGGCATGATTGTCCTATTCAGTTCTTGTTTGAGTTGAGTGAGTTACGGGTGACAGGACGCACGGACAGCGGCGTAAACGGTGAGTGAGGCCGATACGTTGGGTCCCCTCCCCTATGTGCGTGAGTGAGACGCAGTGTACGGGGTGCGGATGTCTGTCGGGCGGATGCGCGGTGAGTGAGACCGGCACGAGTTCCCTGACCCAGTCATCTAGCGTACCTTAAGGTCTCCTTAAAGCGAAGACGAAACGGCGGTGATTTTACGCCCATTTTCGATGTTCAACGAAGTAGGGGCGATATCTGGCAAGGTTTGCCGGAAGTTGGTATGCCGGAAGTTGGTACGGGTTTTCGATGGGGCGGCCTCAGCCGCTCTACGCCGGGGCGTTCCGGGATATGGAATATGTGGGGTTCTGAGGTTTTATGTGCGACACGCCGTTTCGAACCCTTTTCAAAGAGTTATAGTTATTGGTACCCTATCACTGTTTCTATATCCTCAACAAAGGAGTTACCCATGGAGGCCAAGGAATTCTCTGAGAAGGCTCTCCTCTTTTTCGCCAAGTCCAAGTACGCCGACCTTTTCGGCGTAGCACTGGTTATCGCCATCGCAGTCGCATCAGGATACCTGGGCACCCGCCTCGACAAATACGTCGACTGGGGCCCGATTACGCCCTTCATCCCCCTCGGTGTGATTTCCGTGATTAACGTGGGCATTTCAATGATGTCTACCCGCCTGACCGGCCGCCTCTCAAACATCGGCAACGTGCTCGGCATTATTAACACGGCGCTGTCTGGCGCGATTGACTACATTCTGGGCAACAAGGCGGCAATCATCACCTACCCGGTGACCTTTATCGTGTACACCTTCGCAATTCGTAGGTGGCAGAACTCCGAACGCGGCAAGGCAATGGAACCGCCGACCGGCGCGAAGGGTCAGCTGATTATTAGCGGTATTGTGGTGGGCTCGTTCGCGTTCTCCCTGGTCGCGAACTACATTGGCTACGGCGGCAAGACCTCGTTCCTGTTCTGGATCACGACCGTAGTGTTTGGCCTCTCCCTGTCAGCAAACATTCTGAACGCGCTCAAGCTCACGATGCAGTGGCAATTCTGGTTCCTGTACAACACAGTGCAGTGCGTGAAGGCGCTAACCCAGGGCAACTTCGCGAACGTCGGCAAGTACATTTTCTACATCATCAACAGCGTGGCGGCGCTCCTGCTGTGGACCCGAAATGGCACCGCAGCCAAGGGTACCGTGGCGGTGGCGTAAGGGGCGGTTCCCTGGCGCACCAGCTACCGCATATCCACCCAGCGATATGTAGACGCTCAACATTACAGATGGAGGGGCCCTCCGGTGATTCAACCGGAGGGCCCCTCCCCTGCATTTTGCGGGCATATTTGCCGGCGTTATTTACCAGTATGGGTAAGCGGCTAGGTTAGCCCAGCGGAATCGCGCTACCCTTCAGAACCTGACGCTCAGGTGCCGAATCACTACCCACCTTCGCGATGGGAAAAGCAACAAAGGCCTGAACGCCCTTCTCACGAAGAATCGCCTTCTCATCCGCCAGCTCGGACACGAAAATGTCAGTGCTCAAAGAACCGCGTTCCATCGCCTTGCCGAGTTCGTCAACCACCCTACGGTAGGGGTGGCTGCGCAGCACGGTTCGCAACCGGGCTGGCGTAACCCTTCCGGAGGATACCGGAAGCACCATGAGCCGCGGGTGCAAAGCATTGTACGGGTAGGCACCGGGGGTCACGCCAATCCGGTGGATCTGGTGAATCACCGGGAAATTCGCAACACCCACCAGCGCACAGAAGGCGAGCGCAGTGTCCGTCGGCTGCGGGACGGTGAAACCGGTTCCGGTTCGGGATTCCGGCTTATTATCCAGCGAGTCGTACAGGGTCTGCCCGGTAATGCCGCGGAGCATCGCGGAAGGTTCCCAGGTTGCCAGATCCGCGCACATCAGGCGCAGGCGGTCCTTAACGAACTCTTGGCCCTTGTTGCGGGTCTTCATCTCCCAGCGAGACGCGCCGTGATCCGGGCGAGGTGCCTTGGCTTCAAAACGCCAGTAGGAAGGTTCGCCCAGGCCGGAGATCCAGAGCAGAGACAGCAGGTCGTCACGTTCCATCAGCGCATCCAGATGAGCCTGTCGGGTCTTCTGGTGAGAAGCCCAGTCGTCCGGGTACTTCTCCGCGTCGATTCCTCGAATACGCGGGGAGAACGGGGAGAAAACAGCTGCTTCCTTACCCGCACCGTAGGACTGGTCGACGTTCACCCAGCTACCGTCAGCAGCCAGGGAAGAAACGTAGGAGTGCACGCACTCGGCAATTTCTTCTTCTGACACGCCTTCAGCATGCATCTGGGCGCGCGGTTGACCCTCCTGAGACCAACCGACAGTGACGGTTCCAGGGTGCTTCTGCTCAACCATCAGGGACAGCCCGTAGAGGGCAAAATGGGTCAATGCCGAGGTGTAGTCACCGGCAATAGTCAACGTTGCCATTAGTGTCCCTCCCGTGAAATCTGGGCGTCTGCTGCGCGTTCAACGGCCTCAAGGTAGGCGGTAGCGTACGGGCCGTAGGTGCGGCTCGTCTGCTCCATGAGGTTATCCCAGTAGCCGACGTTGAAGAGTCGGGTCGCCTGTTCCTTGAGCGCTTCGTAGTCCGTTCCCTCGGGCAGGTAGCCTTCCTTGAGCAGGAAGCCTGCGTCGTGGGCGAAGGAAAACCGGCCGTGACCGTGGCTGCAACCAATGATGCGCAATACCAGGTCACGGTGCTCCCCCACCTTTTCGGGCGAGGCCGCAACCATGAGTGCAGACAGCTGCTCGTGACGCCAGCCCCTCGGCAGGGCGCTGCGGCTGCGGGCGCGGTACGCCTCTGCCACGGAACGGTGGCCGCTCTTTGCGAGCGCGTCCGCATCCGGGTCTGCACCCAGCATCTGCTGGAAGCGCAGGTCACGCTTGCCCTCGTCGTGGTACTTTGCCGCCAGTTCCAGTGCTTCGGAGAATTCCGGTGCCAGGCCGAGGTTCTCGGCAAGCTGGCGGGTACGCTCAGCAACATCGTTCTGGTGGTCGTCCAGAAGAACAGGATCGGTCGGGGCCAATTCCTGAGCGATATCGGAACCTTCAATAGACTTTTTGTCGTCGGTCACGTCGGCGTACCAGGCGATAACTTCCTGACCGCCCTCAGCCTCGGTAGAAAGCTCAGAAGCAATCACCTTCTGGCCGTCCGAAGCTTGGCTATCGAGCAATTCTGCTACTTCATCGGGTGAGAGGCCCAGGTATTTCCTGAAGCGTTCCTCACGGTCCGCGCACTTCTCATACACGTAGAGCTCGGCCACGCAGAGCTCGTCATCATCGAGGAAGGGCACAGCCTTCAGCTCGTCCTTCTTAGAAGGCAGCTCACGCTGAGTCACGGCAATGCCCTGGTTCGTGAACGGAATGCTACCCATATCAAGAATCAGAACGTCACCGGGAGCCAACGTCTGGCTGCTCTCTTCACCCTGGTCAGCATCCTGCCACAGAGAAATTTCACCCTGACGGTAAAGGAATTTACGCGGCTTCACGCCGTGCTCATCCTGGTAGTCCAGAATCTCCTTGAGAATCTTCAGATTCGCGGGGAAGGTTTCCTCGTCGCGCGGTGCGAAGTAGCTGGTCTTGAGAATCTCCATGGCGGCAGAAGTGTTGCTCGGCAGGTTATCGCGCACGATAACACCGCCCATTGCGGTTTCTGCCTCCAGGGAGTCATGCAGCCACAGGTCAAGGTCCGGCTCATCGTACGGATTCTCGTCGGTACGCGAGAATTCCAGCAGATCAGGCCATTCCGGGCGCTGGTAGAGCAGACGCTCCGGGGAGGACTGCACCGGCGGGTTCTTCACCATTGCGGCGGGGTTCACCGACGGGTTCTCAGCACCGTTGAGCGCTTCGAGCCATGCATACGCATTGCTCAGGTCGACTGCTCTGTAGGGCGGCGCGTCCTTCTTTACCGAGTCACCGCTCGCAGGCTCAATAACGACGACCTTAGAATCATCGCGGTGGCCCAGACGGTTAACACGTCCGAAGCGCTGCGCCAAGGAAGAAGCCGGAGCCAGCTCAGTCACCAGGTCAGCAAAGTCAACGTCAATACCGACTTCGAGAGTCTGGGTGGCAACAACAACCTTCACGGACTTATCGCCTTCGGTAGTGAAGAGGTCGGGGTGCAACTTTTTCAGGTCGTACGGGCGCATGCGTCCTACGAGAAGCTGGACCTCATCCTCTGCCAGATCCTTAGCGAGTTCCTCCTTGATGGAGATAGCCGTCCGCACATGGTTGACAATACAACCGACAGTGTGGGCTACTTCCGAACCTTTACCCACCTCACGGTGGGCAAGGAAATCTTTAATAGCGTCCACAGCGGCCTTCACGGTCGCAGCATTACCGGGCTTACCATCCCACTTATCGATGGGGCGGAGCACCAGTTCCTTATGCGAGTAGACACGGCGGTGCAGCTCTTTATCATTCGGGCTATCGAGAGCTTCAATGTCAACACCCAGGGTGGTCGATTCGCTATCCCCAGTGGAGGGGGTAGCGGTCGTCTCAACCACCTGCAGGGTGGGAACACCCAGGTTGACCTCGCGCTTCTGCAACTCGGCAATACGCTGAGTCGTGTGCAGCAGCTGACGGTTCATGTGTGCCTCGTCGAGCACCATGACGGTGTCCATAGCCAGCAGAGCGGTCTCACGCGGGCGGGCAGCCTTGGTGCTGCCGTAGCCGCGGAAGAGCGCTCGCGAGCCGTACATGTCGGGGGTTGCGGCGATGATTGCGCAGGCCGAAATGTCGGTGACCGGCAAGTTGCGGTTCGAGAGTTCGCCACGGATGTGACCAGTCTCGAAGGGTTTGCTCCCCTTCTCGTCGTTGCGGGTCTGGAAGCTTTGGAGAGCTTTAGCAACCCTACGCAGAATATCGGGCTCACCGGATCCATCAGCGAGCGCGTCCTCCATACATTTGAGAATCTCGCGGGCGCGGTCTGCCTGGCTGTCGACCAGCGCGCGGCGCCCCACGGTCACGCAGAGGCGACGGGGAACGCGCGGCGCGGCGCCAACCGCTGCGAGTGCATTCGCGAAGAGGTGGATATCCACCACGGAGGACTTACCGGAGCCGGTCGGCGCGTTAATACGTTCCGGCCATACTCCGTGCTCGCAAATGTGGTCGAGTACCTCTTCCTGCCAGCTGAAGGGGTAGCGCTTTTGCTTTTCCTTGGGTGCTTCGTTAGGTGCGCTGTTAAGTGCGGCATCAAGTGCGGCAAAGAACTCACCGAACTCTTCACGGGTAATGGAGGGCGGCGTGGTAGCGGGGCTAGTCATGCTTTTCCTCCTTCTTGCGGCGGTCGTATTCTTCGGTGGGCACGTCGAACGGAACCAGCAGGCCGCCGCCCATGTGGCGGGACTGGCCGATGGCTACGATGGTCGTGTCCGTTGCAAGGTTGCCGAGGTCTACGACGCCGCGCCACGGCTCTGCGGGCAGAGTGCGGGGCAGCTTGTAGGCGTAGGCGGCGGGGTTCTGGGTTACTCGGTGAGCTTCCAGAACCTTAGCTTCAGCCGTTTCCTCGACCTGATCCCTCAAGCTACGAATTCGTTCACGTGCGGTTTCAGCCTCGGGCGCTTCGAAGCTGTCACGCCACACGTAAGCCATGGAAAGCAGAGCGGCGTCAGCGAAGGTCCATGCCTTCGTTTCGGTCTTCTTCGGGCGGTTGAAAACGCGCGATTCGGGAACGGCCGCGCTGAGGGTACGCCACAGACGCTTGTACCCGGTCTCGGGAGCATCCCAGAAACCCTGCGCGGGCAGGCGCTTCTGGCGAAGCTTCACGGTGAGTCGCGGGAAGTCCTGAGCGTAGAGGGTTTCTACGCTCCTGAGCGCGATACCGAGCTCTACTGCTTCATCGGTCGGGGCGTTGGCCGGGACCAAGACGAGCAGAACTCCCCTAGACTTCACCTCACGGCGCAGATAGTCAGGCAGATACCGGGTAGGCAGGTACTGCAGCGCCAAGCTGTTGGCCGGCTTGTGGCCCTTGGGGTACCTGCCGGTGATGAGGCTGGGCGCGCCGAATCCTGCGGCAGCTACGAGAGCTTTGTGTAGCAGGGAGCATGCCTTGACGTACTGTTCGGGCTTTAGCTCATCACCGTCTGCTTCGAGGAGCCACAGGTATTCCCAGGGGCTGTTGGAGGTTTCAGCCTCCACAGGCTGGTACTTGATGGATCCCAGGCCTGCGGTAGGTACCGGGGAGGGGCGCATCGTGTCGCTCGTAGCGGTCTTGTCGCCTGCCTTGGTGGGTACCTTGGCGGGGTACGCTTCTGCGTGGGCACGCATGAGCGCATCGATTCGACCGGGTACGGGCACGCGGACGGGCATGCCGCCTGCTTCGAAGGGGCCCGACTTAGTGTCGATGGTGTGGGTGGGCTCTACCTCTCCGGTGTAGAGGGCGGTGAAGCTGCTGGCTTCTCCGAGGGAGGGTACTTCGCCGCAGAGCTGGGTGATGGTTTCCGCGATGTCTACGGGTACCTTATCGTACTGCCAGCCGATGGTGTCGGATACAGCCCAGCCGTCAGATACGGCGCGACGTTCGGTCTGCCGCCCGTCCTTGGTGGAGCGCGCTACCTCGCGGTACATGAATCGGCTCATCTTGTTGGGTGAGCGGTACACGGGGCACATGTCGGGAAGCTGCAGCCCGGTCGGGGGGTTCTCCTCAAGCCACTTGAGGGCCTTGAGAGATTCTTCCGAGGGGGCGAGCTGCCCGTTTTCGATAATTGCGTGAGGTCCCTGCGCGGCCGCGCTGAGGAGCGCGGCCTGCAAGCGGGCAGGGTCGGGGAAGGCGTCGGGGCTTCCGTCTGCCTTGTGGCCCTGGTATACACCGAGCGGGAACCTCGCGAGAATTCCGAGGTTCGTCATATTATTCAGCGTCCTCCGCGGTGGCGTTCTTGATGATGATGGGGTTGCCGTCAACGTTGAAAGTCTGGCCGTTCCAGTCAGCCACGCCAGTTTCCTTGGCGTTCTCGATAGCCTCGAGGAGAAGCTGGTCGGTGTGTTCAACGGTCAGGGGTGCGAAGGTCTTCTTCTCACCGAAACGCTGGTCGAGGGTGACAACGGGTGCGGCAGATTCGATCAGGTCGCAGTTAGCACGGATGTAGAGTTCACGCTCAGCACGGGCGATAGCGTTGAGGCCGAGTGCGGCAAGGAGTGCACGGGCAGCAACGTTCTTGGTCTCGTCCTGACCGAAGCGCAGCTGACGCAGGCTAGCGAGGCTCAGAACCCAGGAACGGATGATACGGCGGCAAGCGACACCGCCAATTTCCTCAACCGAAGGCGGGATGCTACCCAGGCCGAGAGGGGATGCGGAGATACGGGCGTCAGCCTTGGCCTTCTTGATATCGTTACGACGTGCCCCAATATTACCCGAGCTCAGTTCTGATTCCTGGTCGTTGACCAAGGATTCCATATCCTTGGGAGCAAGCTGCACGCTGGCGGCTACAGCGTCAACACGAGCACCGCTACGACGTGCCTGCTGCTCTTCACCAGTACGCTTCTGATCAGCGAGGACGCCGATGATTTCACCGACGAGGGCGCTGCGCAGGCGGACCTGGTTGCTCTTGCGGGTGGAGTCCCATGCACCGAAGAGGAGCGCTGCAGGGGCGGTGTTGAGCAGTGCGCTCATGTCTGCGGGGGTGCAGTTGCGCAGTGCACGGTACTGGTCGTTTTCGGTGATGGGCTTACCGTCGATGGTGCCGGCGCGGAAGTGGCCGTCGAAGACGCGGTGGGAGAGCTCCATGTCGGTGTATTCTACGGGGCCGTTTTCGGTCTGGTAGGTGACGACGGCGCGGGGAATCTTGACGACTGCTTCGTCGCCGTACTGGCGGCCCTGTTCGATGGCGGCTTCTGCGCGGTTGAGTTCGGACTGCTTGCTGTCAATGAGGACGACGGTCTGAGGCTTACCCTTGGCGACCTTCTTGGTAGTCTTGGATTCTTCCTTCTTCTTGGGTTCGTCCTGGTTCTCAGTCTTCCCTGCGATGTAGCGGGTCTCGTACACAAAAACGGACTTAGCAGCCTGCCCCTTGCCATCAACGTACTTGGCGGGCGCCACGGATGCGTGGGGGCCTGCTGCGGGTTCGAGTTCGGTGCTGGAGGTGATGACGGAACCACCGCCGAGCTTGACGTTCTCGATGAGATCGGCGAGGGTGATGGTGTTCTGGGACTCGTTCTGGGACATGATTGTCTCCTTATATGTTGGGTGCACGTCTGCTTCAACGCGTTGGACGTGCACATTTACTTGTATAGCTTTAAGCTACCTTGCTTTCCCGAATGGTGCGCGCGTTTTCGTCACGCTGCTAATTCGGTATGCCATTTCCTTCTCCCCCTGTGCTGTCACGCCCAGTGTTTTGGGTAGTGACAGCACAGGGCGCAGAAGGTATGGCTCAGCCACACAAGCGGTCAGTATCGGACTGGAATTAGGATTCTTTTCCAGAGCCCCGGTATACTGAATCGGTCATGTTTTGTTGCAGCAAAACGTGACCGCCGCTTGATGCGGTTTCACGAATTTGAATAAAAGCCGCCCGTTGCGCCTCGCGTAGCGGGCGGCTTTTGTTTCTTGTGAGTAGTCGGAACATGTCCTTCACCTCCTAGGTCGGGGCTAGAGCTACTTCAGCGGGGTGCTGTAGAGACTTCTGAACCGGTTGACGTCTCAACCTTAGCATTAAGATAATCTAAAAACAACACCCTCATACTCCCAACAAAAATTTTCACGTATAAAAATATATGACTCTTTAGCGGAGTGAAGTAAAAACGCCCTACTAAAGAGTCAGATTCTCAGAGAAAGCTCCCACGATTTTGGTCGCAGGAGAAGTAAAGGCAATCCCTTGCTCCCAACAAAAATGTTCACTCCTCAATGAAGGCTCAAACCCCGTATCATGACGAGAGATTTGAGTATGAAAGAAATGCGAGCGGTTCCAAGGGCATTGCTTGCCCTTTTATTATCCTTGCCCTTCCTCTACCGCGCAAACGATTCTTTTCTTCGCTCATGATCTCACCATAGCGCCGCTACAGATTAAGCGCATCCGATTTGGTCATTTCAGACTCAGATAGCTGGCAAGAGGAATCTGCAGTGGGTACCGCGTCTAGCCCATCTTCATGTTTTAAAGAGAAGATCCCCGTTCTAAAAACCAGATTGGTCTCTAGAACGGGGCTACGTAACCTGCGCGAGACTTCCCGATTCGCGTTCAGAACCGCAACGAAGATTCCCGCTCGAAGGCGGGGAAATCTCGCTGAACGGTAGTGCTGCGTCGTGGCCGGACCCATGCCTCAATGAAAGTCCCCGCCCGAAGATGGAGAAATAGCTAGCTAAAACTAACCTGTTATGGCGTAGCAGAAACTGCTATGGCACGAGATTCACGCGGATTACGTACCCAAAGTGTACATCACGCAATATCTGCGCCTATCTCAGCATCGTCCTCCGAAAGCGGGGAAATACCGGCCGCAAAGGTGAGGCCCTCAGCCACCGGCCAACCTCAATGAAAGTCCCCCGCCCGAAGGCGGGGAAATGCGGTCAAAAAACCGACCTTCCAGGTTTTGGGAGTCAGGCCTCAATGAAAGTTCCCACCCGAAGGCGGGAAAATCCGCTTCCGACCTCCGCCCGCGGATTGCTTGCAGAGACCTCAATGAAAGTCCCCGCCCGAAGGCAGGGAAATCTTCGCCCGGTGTAAAAAACCAATACGCGCGGTTGCCTCAATGAAAGTCCCCGCCCGAAAGCGAGGAAATAGCTAGCAAAACTAGCATGTTATGGCATAACCAAAACGGCTGTGGTGCGAGAGTCTCACGGATTACGCGCCCAAAGTGTACATCACGCAAGCTCTATGCCTACCGCAGCATCGTCATTCGAAGGTGGATAAATCGTGCCGTCGATGCTGAACAATTTGCGCTCGAATCGCCTCAATGAAAGTCCCGCCCGAAGGCGGGGAAATCCGACCATGACCGCCGAGCGAGAATCCACCTCGACAGGCCTCAATGAAAGTCCCCACCCGAAGGCGGGGAAATCCGATACACCAGGGAGTCACGACGAACGTTCGCCAGCCTCAATGAAAGCCCCTCCGAAAAGGAAAGGAAATCCAGCACCGACACATCTTGTGCAGACCAACCGGCGACGCCTCACTAAAAGTCCCCGCCCGAAATCGGGGAAATGTCATGTAGCTCTTCCAGGCTGAGGATTCCCAGGGTGCCTCAATGAAAGTCCCCACCCGAAGGCGGGGAAATCAGGTCGGGTTCCGGGGTCGGCTGCGCACTCGATGCCTCAATGAAAGTCCCCGCCCGAAGGCGGGG
>NZ_KV811593.1:141106-145140 GCF_001813145.1 Rothia sp. HMSC066G02
CAATGAAAGTCCCCGCCCGAAGGCGGGGAAATCAGTCTTGATGACCACCCGAGAGGCGGTTCATCCGTGCCTCAATGAAAGTCCCCGCCCGAAGACGGGGAAATTGCGCCAGGTGGACCGCCTCATTGACCTCACTCTCCTGCCTCAATGAAAGTCCCCACCCGAAGGCGGGGAAATTGCAGATTGCGCAGGAGCTTCTGGCTATGCCTACCCGCCCTCAATGAAAGTCCCCGCCTGAATGCAGGAAAATAAAAGTATACCCAAGCAGCCATTCAGGCATTTAAACACTATTGACAAGCCAAAACATCACGCGAGCGACACGCCAACATTACGTCACGTGCCAGGTTCTCACGGAGACAGACAAAGCCTCCAAAGGCCATTATCCCCACCTCTACTACCAGTCCGCAATCGAACTCGTCATTCCTCCGCTCCCCTGCCGCGCGTCGCTAGCGAATGAGCAGCACGCAGCTAGAGAATGAGCGCATCCGATTCGGTCACCTCGCGCGCCCGGCCAATGTAGCTGAAGGTCGGCTCATCAAGCCTGGCCAGCAGCCCCAGGTCGCAGAAAAGTACCGAATCCTCATCCGGATCGATAAGGTCCTGAACCTCATCTTTGATGCGTCGCACCTTGGCGGGGGCCGCATCCACAATAAAGACGCTGTACTGAATACGGTCCCCATAACTGAGAATGAGCTTGGCCAGCTTGGCGCGCCGCCGGTCGCTGGGCACGTCGTAAGCGATAAGTGTTCGTCGGGCATCGTCACGCATTATCGTACGGTCACCCCCGTGTACTCGCGGGTGGTTCCGTTAATTACGCCCAGGAGCATGCGGGCCTGCACTTCAACAGCACGGCGCCACGTCACCGAATACCCGTAAGTGGGGTGGGTAATCTCCGTGGCCATTCGCTTCTCGAACGCGGCGATGATAGTCTTCCGCCCATCGGGTGTGAGCCGGTAGCTACCACCGACCGCGGTGAAGTGTGCCGCTTTGACCTGCCTCCTATTGATAAGAGACACCACCACAGAATCCGCGATGACTGCACGGAACTCTTCCATGAGGTCAAGCGCGAGCGCCGGCTTATTGCGAGAGCTGCTGTGCAGGAACCCGGCATGAGGGTCGAGCCCACAGGTGAGAATCGCACGAATGCATTCTGAGCTGAGCAGCCCGTAGGCGTAGTTCAGCAGAATGTTGATGGGGTCGTTGGCACCTCTCCCCTGCCGCCCAGTCCAGGTCCAGCCGAGTTCGGTGAGCACGTCTTCTTTGAGCATGGTCGTGAAACTACCGAAGTAGAGCGAGGCGGCTTCACCTTCGATGCCGAGCAGTTCCGGGATTGAGGTAGCCTGCGGCGTGTGCTTCTGGATGTCTCGCATGGTGCGGCATATATCTGCGGCGTGGCCGTTGCGGCGCAGCAGGGTCGCTTGGTTTGCGATTTTGCTGGCAATCATGGCGGCCGCTATGGGCAAGTGCCCCTGCGCTGAGAGGACATGCTGTTGCACGCGGGCCAGTCCATTCGGTCCGGTGCCAGGTTGCGACCAGCCGTAGACTCGGCCGGTGCTGGAGCACCAGATGATGGTGCAGTTGCGCCACATGAGTTCTCGTAGAAGCGCGGAGGAAACGTCAATGTTTCCGTGGACCACGAGGCTGTGCACACGTTCGAGGGGTACGCTGCTGATTGTTTCGCCGAGGTGTTGCACGATGAGGCGCCCTTGCTGGACGGTCGCTCTTGATCCTTGCGTGGTGAGGTGCGCTACTTGGCTGTCGGGGTTGCTGGCGACGACGCGTGTAATGTTTTCTTTTCCGTGGGATTCGTCGGGTAGGCACACGGAGATGTGGGAGCACCAGCTGCAGCGGGGTGAGTCTTCGAGGGGTTGCGGTGCTGTCGGGTTGTCGATGAGTGCGCGGGTGGTGTGTACGTATTCTTCTGCGGTGCGGATGTCTTCGTCTGAGATGTCGACGGGCACGGTTTTATTGTGGTTGGTGAAGTGCACCGCGCATTCGCTGACGGTTTCGCCGGCTTCTTCGAGGCAGATTTTCTGAAGGGCAAGCTGCACCCTGTGGGCGGGCGTGACGGATGCGTTGCGGCGTACGGGGGTTGCTTTGTATTCGATGATGCGGGTAGAACCGTCTTCTTGGGGTTCGATGGCGTCGCATCGTCCGGTGAGCCCGAGGCGTGTTGATGAGATGGTGACTGCGCGCTGTTGTGTGCCGCGGGATGTTTTGGGGTCGTCGACTCGTTTGTGGGCGGACTGCCCTTCTTGCATTTGTGAGGTGTCGGTCTTTTCGCCATTGGATTCAATCCATGCGCGGCGGGGACAGTACACGGTGTGCATGACGAGTGAGATAGGAAGTTCGTCGCCTGCACTGTAAGGGGTAGACATCGGTGTCTCCTTGGTGTGAGCGAGTATGGTAGGCAGTCAGCTTTGGCTGCTTGGTTTTGAGGTTAGCACTGCGGCGGGGTGTTTTGGCTTATCAGCGAGTTTATGACGCTATTCCGGCGTGTTGAGTTTTCTGCTTGGATGTGTGGAGGAGGCGGGTGGCAGCTAGTGAGCGGGGTTTGCGGTCGGTGTTTTAGCCTGGTTGCTTCCTGCGCGGCAAAAAGGAAAAGCTCCGTTCCTGGACTGTGGCGGGTCCAGGAACGGAGCAGGAATAGGTTAGGGAAAGTCCCTACGAAACCGTAGGGAAGGTTGAGGTGTTTCCTGCGCAAGCAGGGATGAGCCCGCCTCAATGCCTTAATGAAAGCCCTTCCAAAAAGGAAGGGAAATTCCCGCCGGTGTGTGGTTTTTTGATTTACCCCTGGGCCTCAATGAAAGCCCTTCCAAAAAGGAAGGGAAATGCTCTACCCATCGTGAGACGGTGGGCTGACTCATCGGGCCTCAATGAAAGCCCTTCCCAGAAGGAAGGGAAATATCGAGGTGGTCGGCGGTGAAAGCGAGCGGGTGTGTGCCTCAATGAAAGTCCCTCCGAAAAGGAAAGGAAATATCATCATTCACCGACAACACGACAGCAATGTGACCCCCTCAATGAAAGTCCCTCCGAAAAGGAAAGGAAATGCCTCATTCTGCATTTTGGCGAGTTAAACCCTTGCCCCTCAATGAAAGTCCCTCCGAAAAGGAAGGGAAATTTCGTGATTTCGCGGTGCTGGTGCCTGCTGGCGGTCGCCTCAATGAAAGCCCCACCGAAAAGGAAGGGAAATCGGTGCGATCAATCCTGATGGCACCGTCGCTTCTAGCCTCAATGAAAGCCCTTCCAAAAAGGAAGGGAAATCAGGGTGAGCTTTCACATCTCTAATTGTAGCGTCGCCTCAATGAAAGCCCTTCCCAGAAGGAAGGGAAATCACCGGAAAATCGACACTGACGACGAACCTCGCCGTCGCGCCTCAATGAAAGCCCTTCCCAAAAGGAAGGGAAATGGGTGTCCAGGAGTTCCTGTCTGCTGGGCTGGTCAGCCTCAATGAAAGCCCTTCCCAGAAGGAAGGGAAATTGGTGAGGATCAGTAGCCGCGGCATCACCTGCTGCCGCCTCAATGAAAGCCCCTCCAAAAAGGAAGGGGAACCCTCCTGCACCGGACCTCAATGAAGAAAGTCTACACCTCAAGGTGTAGCACAAGAGGTCCCGCAGTCACCTTGAGGGGATATTGTTCTATCTTATTGAAAGTCCCGCCGAAAAGGTAGGGAAATCCTGGACGCGGTACTGGTTTGACGAACCGTGGAGTTTGCCTCAATGAAAGCCCTTCCAAAAAGGAAGGGAAATGCATGAGAGCGTGGACGCCGTGCGCGCCGAACACCGCCTCAATGAAAGCCCTCCAAAAAGGAAGGGGAAATGCGGACAGGCATCCAAGCTGAAATCGTTTCCCCGTTGCCTCAATGAAAGCCCCTCCCCAAAAAGGAAGGGAAATGTGGGTGGTGTCGGTGGTGAGCATGGAGGTTTGCCGCAGCCTCAATGAAAGCCCTTCCAAAAAGGAAGGGAAATCTGCGTTGGCTCGTGAGGGCATGCTCGGCGAATCTGACCCTCAATGAAAGTCCCTCCGAAAAGGAA
>NZ_KV811593.1:145240-145916 GCF_001813145.1 Rothia sp. HMSC066G02
ATGAAAGTCCCTCCGAAAAGGAAGGGAAATAAGAAGCGCAGCACCCCCGTGTGGTGGGTAGCGCGCGCCCTCAATGAAAGTCCCTCCGAAAAGGAAGGGAAATCACCGTTTGCGCCGTGAGCTGGGCTTGACGGCTCAGACCCTCAATGAAAGTCCCTCCGAAAAGGAAGGGAAATCACAGCCCCGCAGCCTTTCCTTCGCGCGTCAGATGACCCTCAATGAAAGTCCCTCCGAAAAGGAAGGGAAATCCGCGTTCGCACTGATAGGCATGGGGTCGGTCTTGACGTCCCTCAATGAAAGTCCCTCCAAAAAGGAAGGGAAATCCGTGAACTGGTCGGCAACACCGTCACCGAACAACCCTCAATGAAAGTCCCTCCGAAAAGGAAGGGAAATTTCGCGATAAGAAAGCGCCTTAGTTTTTGTCGCGAAACCCTCAATGAAAGTCCCTCCGAAAAGGAAGGGAAATTGCGTTCAGTCGCGAAAAGAGCACCCATCTAACGGGCCCTCAATGAAAGTCCCTCCGAAAAGGAAGGGAAATCCCGCACCGGGTGGGTTGCCTCTCCACCCGTGGGACCCTCAATGAAAGTCCCTCCGAAAAGGAAGGGAAATACGGTCCCGGACGCTCCAACGTCGCGGGGCCATTTTTCCCTCAATGAAAGTCCCTCCGAAAAGGAAG
>NZ_KV811593.1:146016-146327 GCF_001813145.1 Rothia sp. HMSC066G02
TGAAAGTCCCTCCGAAAAGGAAGGGAAATCTTCATCTCCCCGGGGAGGGGTACCTCCCCTACCGTTCCCTCAATGAAAGTCCCTCCGAAAAGGAAGGGAAATCTTGCGTGCTAGGCGGTCTTCTCGGTACTGCTTCTGCCCTCAATGAAAGTCCCTCCGAAAAGGAAGGGAAATACAACCCCGGAGTTCACATCCACCTCACCCAAATCCCTCAATGAAAGTCCCTCCGAAAAGGAAGGGAAATGGGGGTCTTCTGCGGTGTCCTCGGGGTTGGCCTTGTCCCTCAATGAAAGTCCCTCCGAAAAGGAAGG
>NZ_KV811593.1:146427-146669 GCF_001813145.1 Rothia sp. HMSC066G02
ATGAAAGTCCCTCCGAAAAGGAAGGGAAATCATGAGTTCACGGCTTGAGTTTTCGTGTGCTTGAGAACCCTCAATGAAAGTCCCTCCGAAAAGGAAGGGAAATACTGAATGCCCGAAGGTACGGTAGAATCTTTCACAGCCCTCAATGAAAGTCCCTCCGAAAAGGAAGGGAAATTTATCAATCTTGAATTTAGTCGCATATTCACCGGCCGCCCTCAATGAAAGTCCCTCCGAAAAGGAAG
>NZ_KV811593.1:146769-150840 GCF_001813145.1 Rothia sp. HMSC066G02
AATGAAAGTCCCTCCGAAAAGGAAGGGAAATAGCTACCCGAAAATAGCCCGCAACCATGCGGCAGAAACGGGTGCTTCGCGAGAACCTCGCGGAGGCTACACGCAAAATTATACACTCCAACCACATCTACCCCCGCATAACTCCCTGGCAAGGGAAGAAACCATGCGAGCGACACGCCATGTTCCCGTCACGTACCAGGTTCTCGCTCACACAAAGACCCCCGCCGGGTGCTTCCTAAGCGACCCGGCGAGGGTCCTCACGTATGAGAGGGGTTGGCGCGGTTCAGGTAAACCAGACTAACCAAGCTAACCATGCAAACCGGGCGAGCTTCGAGTCTCACGGGACTAGAAAGAACAGCGCATCAAAACCCGAGCCGGCCAAAGCTCGGCCCCGGCGAACAGCGGAACTAGCGCTCCGCCTCCTCACCGAGCATGCCCTCACGAGCCAACGCAGTCAAACGAGACACCGCACGGAAATACTTCTTCTGATAACCACCAGCCAGCATCTCCTCAGTAAACACCTTGTCAAACGGCACACCCGAAGAAACAATCGGCAAGTCCTTGTCATACAGGCGGTCAGCCAACACCACAAAACGCAGCGCCACCGACTGCTCAGTAATCGGGTGAACATCACGCCACGCAATACCATCCAGGCCATCGATCAGCTGACGGTAACGCGACGGGTGCACCTTCGCCAGATGCTCCACCAGGTCAGCGAAGTTATCAACACCAACAGTCTGGCCGCCGAACACTTCCTCAATCTTCGCATCAAACGCATCATCAGCAACAGGCTCCGGCGCAGCAGGCAGGCCACGGTGACGGAAATCCTCACCATCCACACGGTGCACCTCAAACTGCGAAGCAAGCACCTGAATCTCACGCTTAAAATCCTCAGCCGCGAAACGGCCCTCACCCAACGCACCAGGCAGCGTGTTCGAGGTCGCCACAAGCTTCACGCCAGCATCCGCCAGCTCACGCATCAGACGAGACATGAGCACAGTATCACCCGGATCGTCCAGCTCAAACTCGTCAATGCACACCAGCTTGTAGCTGCTCAACGCCTCAACCGTCTTACGGAACGTCAACGCACCCACCAGGTTCGTGTACTCCACAAAAGTACCGAACGCCTTCGGGCCGTCCACATAATGCCACAGCGACGCCAACAGGTGAGTCTTACCCACACCAAAACCGCCGTCAAGGTACAGGCCAGCCTTCGTCGATTCCTTCTTCTTGCCACCAAACAGGCGACCAAAGAAACCGGCACCAGCGCCGCCACCATTAATCTTGTCGCCAAAATCCTTCAGCTTCTGCACAGCCTCAGCCTGCGACGGCTGATTCGGATCAGGAATGTAGCTATCAAAAGACACTTCACCAAAACGCTCAGAGGGGCGGAAACCCGCCAGCAACTCATCAGCAGAAACGCGAGGGATGCGGTCGGTCAAGTGTACGGTCGTGGTGGGCACAAAAACTCTTTTCTTCAGTGACGGCGATGTGACTTCCGCTTTAAGTGTAGTACTGTCTAACACCCCGCGTGAGCCGCATGAGTTGCCCGCCACATTACGGGTATGAGGAGGGGCGGCGGCGGGGTGCGGGGCCGCTCTGTTTTGTTTAGGCCGCTCAGTTCCAGTGGAGGTGCTGCTCCGCGCCGGTGGAGGTTCGGTCATGACCTAGCAATTTCAGCCATGACTTAGCATCTTTGGTAATGGTTAAAACCCCAGCCTAAAGTCACTAACCCATTACCGAAAAACTAAGTCATTATCGATTCCCGCCCACATATCCGACGCAGACCCAAATTCGGTATTGGGTTACGGATTTGTGCCATAGGTTAGTGTCTTTGGTCGTAGTTAAAAACCATGGTCGAAGACACTAAACCATGGCACAAATTCTGCAGGGGCGGGGCCTCCGCGAGTGTAGATTTATTTGATGCATAAAGCATTGATGTGTCCGAATAATGACGTTCAGATACTATTGCACTCAAAGCAACGCAAATATACACAAAGATGCGGTAGGGTGGTAACTGTAGTGTTCCATAACGCATTGATGCGTTTGTTGGGTGCGCTACGGGGCTGTTTTCCTTCCGGTGGTCAGGTACGACCCACAAAACCAGCCCGACTAGTAACTAAACAACACACCATCACCGACGATAGGAGCGTATCTTCTATGGAATCGACCATTCTTAATCGCCGTACCCTGCTGGGTAGCGGCGCACTTGTGGGCCTGGGGGCCCTGCTTGCGGCGTGTGGCCAGCAGGCAAATAACGAGGCGGCAGCCGCCTCGGCATCATCGACTGCCGCGCCGAGCGAGTCGGCTTCGGTGTCTGCGGCGGCTTCTGAATCTGCATCAGCTTCGGCAACCTCGTCTACTATCCGAGGCTACTCTGGACAGTCCAAAGCCCCCGACGGCGAATACCGTAAAGCCGACGGCTACGGACCCGCGCAAAACGTACCCAAGCCCCCGAGCCGGAAACAATACCCCGAAACTCAGGAGGGCGCTCTCAACATGATCAACGACTGGACTATAGCCCACAACTATGCAGTCCAGACGGGTGATTGCGAATACGCTAAAGCATATGTGAAACCAGAAACTGACGAAGAAAAATTCTACGGATATGTCGAGCGCCTTTATAAGCGCGGCGGATGGATCATTAATGGTCTCGACAAATATCAGCTCGATGGTCAGTTTATTTATGATGAAAAAACTAAAGAATACACCCTTATGCTGAAGCATATTTGGGAATTCGTAATGTATGTTGAGCCCGACGGGTCATACACCGAAGACACGAATACGGCCGAGGGGGACGATAGCGGCGCTTACATTCTCAAATATTCGGATGGATTTTGGACTGTCGTTGGCTCACTTTCTCAAGAGCAGCTGAAGGAAAAAGGGTTGTTGAAATAGCATGTTCCGTATCAGAGAAATGGGAAGTGCATATATACTCACTTTTGCTGTTATCACATCATCTGTTTTTATGAGCGTTCCTCCTGCGAACAGCCAGGAATGCAGTAGCGATAACGGCCATGCTATATGCCTCACTAAGGAAAAGACTCCACAACAAAACTTTGCGAGGAAAGGCATCCTAGATACTAGGATAGACTCACCTGTCGCTAAATCATCCCTTGAAATAGAAGCGGAGAACCAGCGGAAGGAAGAAGAATTCCGTAGAAATTATGACGAAGTAAAAGACAACTTGGGGCAGCCTATGTATATTCCCAAAGGTAATGCGCGCAAGCAAGGGGAAGCAGAATGTCTTGCAGCAGGAAGACAACCTGGCAAATACAGTCGTATCCGTGAGATGCCTATTGGTGACGAAGAGATAAATTACAATCCGAAAACAGGACTAGGAACATATTGCCAGCCGCTCGATACTAAAACCTTCACCTCAAATGACCCTGCACAGCCCAAGGGCCCCACTATTGAAGAAATGCTCCAAGAAGTTGAGGACCAATTCGCTAAAACCGATATCCAGGCCCCTGTTTTGAAGCAGTCCTACAACCTTGGCACCGGCCTGGGTGAAGATAACCCCAACGTCTACAAGAACCAGGCCGTCAACTTCTACGTCGATGCACCCACCGCACGTTGGGAAGGCGACCTGATGATTGGCCACGTTGAGATGGAGTCCTACCCCACCCAGATGACCATCCAGTACGGCAACGGTGACGAGGGCAGCTTCTACACCATGGGCAAGCCGGTTAGCAGGGCACGTGGTGAAGAGTCACGCAAGACCGCGACCAGTTATACCTACAAACGTTCAGGTAATTTCCATGCGTACGCGACCGTTTCTTATTCTGGCCGTTTCCGTGTTGACGGTGGCGATTGGCAGGCTCTGGATGTCGTTTTGACGAAGGAAACTGTCGATCCGCTGCTGATTCGTGTGTGGTGGGTTGATGTGGGTCGTGTCGGCGGCACCTGCGATGAAGACGACACTCGTTGGGGTTGCAAGAACGATCCCACGATGGGTAAGAAGGATAACCCGAACCCACGCCTGCGCAAGGCCGATATCCGTACCGGTCAGCGCTGGCACCTGAACGATAGCGGTGACGGGGATACGGAGTATTCGTTGCACCGCGACTG
>NZ_KV811593.1:150940-198736 GCF_001813145.1 Rothia sp. HMSC066G02
GCTTTTCGAAACACATGTGGCTTCTCAGCTATTGGATTCTTCTCTGTGGTTGGTTAGTCTTCCGGTTTCTAACCAGCCCCCCCTATTCACACTTCACACCGATACGAGGAATGTATTTCCATGACTTCCGTTTTTCTTACCCGCCGCGCGATGTTGAGCGGCGGCGCACTTGTGGGCCTTGGCGCCCTGCTTGCGGCGTGTGGCCAGCAGGCAAATAACGAGGGGGCAGCCACCGCCTCTGCCGCGCCGAGCGAGACCGCTTCGGCGTCTGCAGTGGCATCTGAGTCTGCATCTGCTTCGGTCTCAACCACCCCGAAGCCTGTTGTGACTCGTGGATATTCTGGCGGCTCGAAAGCACCCGACGGCGAGTACCGCAAAGCTGATGCATACGGTATAGCTCAGAACGTCCCTCTCCCCAAGGCTAAGCCGCAACAGTACCCTGAAACCTTTGCTGGTCTTCGTGAGATGATGACCGATTGGGTCAGAGCCCGTAACTACGGTATTCAGACCGGTGACATGCAGTATGTATGGCCCTCTATGCTGGATACCTACGAGAAGGATATTAAGTTCCTCAAGGATATCGAAGGCCTTTATCAGCGCGGAGGCTGAGGTGGTGCGCTCCCCGGGCCGGGTCTGTATTCCTACTTTCTAGTTTACCAAATAAGACTATAATAAGGAGTGTTTATTCTCGGAGGTTTTTATGTCATTTCTATCAAAAAATTGGGCAGGACTGTCAGTCTGTCTGATCATTTCTATCATCTCTTGGGTTTTAGGAGGATTTCTGCCTGTTGTGGGAGCACCTGTTTTCGCCATTTTTATCGGAATGATTCTCCATCCCTTTCTCACTTCCTATACACAACTGGATGCCGGTTTGACTTATAGCTCCAAAAAATTGCTTCAGTATGCTGTTATTTTGCTTGGGTTTGGACTCAGTATCTCACAAGTTTTCGCAGTTGGAAAATCTTCCCTTCCTGTCATCATTTCGACCATTTCTATCGCTTTAATTATTGCTTTCTTTTTCCAACGCTTTTTTAATCTGGATACAAAGCTTGCTACCTTGGTCGGTGTAGGTTCTTCTATCTGTGGCGGTTCTGCCATTGCAGCGACTGCTCCTGTTATTCACGCCAAGGAAAAAGAAGTGGCCCAAGCCATTTCTGTTATCTTTTTCTTCAATGTCTTGGCAGCTCTTATCTTTCCAACTCTAGGTTCTTGGCTCCATCTTTCCAACGAAGGTTTTGCTCTCTTTGCGGGGACTGCGGTCAACGATACTTCCTCTGTGACAGCTACTGCTAGTGCCTGGGATAGTCTTTACAATGCAAACACTCTTGAGCCTGCAACTATTGTCAAGCTGACACGTACTCTAGCTATTATCCCTATCGTTCTCTTCCTCTCCTATTGGCAAAGCCGTCAACAAGGCAACAACCAAGGAGTGAAGCTTAAAAAAATCTTCCCCGTTTTCATTCTCTACTTTATCCTAGCTTCTCTGCTAACTACTCTTCTCACATCTTTCGGTGTCAGCAATAGCTTCTTTTCACCTCTCAAACAACTCTCCATATTCCTCATCATCATGGCTATGAGTGCTATTGGTCTCAAAACCAACCTCATTGCTATGATCAAATCCAGTGGAAAATCCATTTTTCTTGGAGCCCTTTGCTGGATTGCTATCATCTTGACTAGTCTTGGCATGCAATTACTCATCGGTATTTACTAAGAAAAAAGGGAGCCTAAAGGCCACCTCAGAACGTAGACAAATCAGATGGATTTTGGACTGTCGTTGGCTCGCTTTCTCAAGAGCAGCTGAAGGAAAAAGGGCTACTGAAATAACCCCATAACCATTGAGAAGCCACATGTGTTTCGAGAAGCCACCATTATTGTGGCTTCTCGAAACACATGTGGCTTCTCGGCGCATGGGTATCAGCGCATAGGTATCCGCGCATGGTGACTTCCGTAAAATGGTGTCTATGGCTAAGAAAACTAAAGGTAAGAAGAGCGGCGCAGCAACCGCCGCCGTAGCACTGCTGACCGAGACGAACACCCCCTTCCAGATGCGCGAATACGAGCACGTTGAGGGCGTCACCTCCTTCGGGGAAGAAGCCGCGAAGAACCTCGGTGCTTCCGAGGAGCAGGTGTTCAAGACCCTGCTGATTGTGCACGAGAAGGATTTCGCCGTCGCAATCGTGCCGGTCTCTGGCAAGCTGAACATTAAGGCTGCCGCCGCTGCCCTCGGCTGGAAGAACGCCTCCATGTGCGACCCGAAGGTCGCCGAACGCCGCACCGGCTACGTGGTGGGCGGTATTTCTCCGCTGGGTCAGAAGACCCCCTCCCCCACCCTCCTGGACGAAAGCGCCCAGCTCTTCGATACCATCATGGTGTCCGGAGGCAAGCGTGGACTGGACGTCGAGCTCGCCCCCGACGACCTGCTGAAGCTCACCAACGGAAAGTACGCTGACATCCGCGCTTAGTCCGCGCTCAGCGGGAATAATCCGCCCGGCCGCGGCGTTACATATGCCGTAGGAGCCTGGGCATGAGAGCAAACTGAAGGAGTCATGATGGGCAATTCGCTACCCGGCGTGGGTGCTATCGCCAAGAACTGGCGTGAAGTGCTCAAGCCTGAAGAGTACGCTGTTCTGCGTGAGGGCGGCACCGAGCGCGCGTTCACGGGCGAGTACTGGAACACCCACACGGAGGGTGTGTATTCTTGCCGTGCCTGCGGTACGGAGCTGTTCCGTTCCAATCAGAAGTTCGATTCGCATTGTGGTTGGCCGTCGTTTTTCGCGCCGCTGGCTGAGGACCGTGTGCGTTACCTGGAGGACACGACGTTCGGTATGCGCCGTGTGGAGGTGCGTTGCGCCGCCTGCGATTCGCACCTGGGTCACGTGTTTGAGGGTGAGGGCTACCCGACTCCCACGGATTTGCGGTATTGCATTAATTCGGTGTGTCTGACGCTGGCCCCGGCTGGTGAAGCCGCGCCTGATAAAGCACAGCCTGGTGATACTCCGGTTGACGAGGCGGAATCCGCCGAATAAACCCCGGCGATACCCCCCCCCCAGCAGGCACGCAGGTGAACCCCTTATTGTGAGTCTCTCTAAATTCGAGGCTTTAAGCTCGGGCGGGTAGAATGGCGTAGTGCCTTCGCGGGCACGTCACCCCGCCCGGGCTCATGTTTGCTCGGGCGTACGCCTACCCGGGCATCTGGCGCATCGTATGGGCGCGTCGAACCAGACAGAGGAAAAGGATTGAGTGCATGAGTACCGCAGCTGAACAGAATGCCGCAGGCACCCCTCAGCTGACCCTTAACGGTATCGAAGTTCCGGACGTTGTTCCTCTGGAGACCCCTTCCGCACCGATTCCGACTCTCATCACCACTGAGAGCGGTCTGCGTCGTGCCGCTGAGCAGTTGGCGGCGGCGTCCGGCCCGGTGGCTGTTGATACGGAGCGTGCCCAGGGCATCCGCTACGGTTCGCGTGCTTTTTTGGTGCAGCTTAAGCGTGAAGATCAGCTGTACCTGATTGACCCTGAGGCGTTTAAGGATTTGCGCATTATTAACGATGCTCTGGCGGATGCTGAGTGGGTTATTCACGCCGCAATTCAGGACTTCCCGAGCCTGGATATGCTCGGTATGCGCCCGAACCGTCTGTTTGATACGGAGCTTGGTGCGCGTCTTGCCGGTCTGGAGCGCGTGAACCTGGGTGCGACCGTTGAGGAGCTTCTCGGCTATAAGCTGGCGAAGAAGCACTCGAAGGAAGACTGGTCGCGCCGCCCCCTGCCGGAATCCTGGTTGAACTATGCTCTGCTGGACGTTGACGTGCTCATTGATTTGCGTGATGCGTTGGAGGATTTGCTCCGCCAGCAGGGTAAGCTGCAGTACGCTCTGGAGGAGTTTGAGTACCTGTGCAAGACCCCGGTGAAGGATCCGACGGATCAGCCGGAGCGTTGGCGTAAGACGAAGGGCCGCACGATGTTGCGTTCGGTCAAGCAGCTGACGGCGTTGCGTAACCTGTGGCTTGAGCGTGACTCGCTGGCGCGTAAGAAGGACGTAGACGCGAAGCGCCTGCTGCCCGATTCTGCGATTGTGGAGGCGGCACGCACCATGCCGCGTAACGTTCCCGCTATTATGGCGATCCCTGGTTTTCAGACGCGTGGTTTGCGTCGTGAGGGACCGCGTTGGGTGCGTGCTATTGCTGCGGCGGCACGCGGTGAGAACGCTGTACCGTTCACTTTGCCGTCGACTGCCCCGCCGCCGTTGAAGGCGTGGGAGTCTAAGCGCCCCGAGAACTTGGCGTTGTTCACCGAGGTTCGTCAGGCAATTGATGAGCTCTCTGAGGAGCTGACCATTCCGGCGCAGAACCTGATCACGACCGATTATGTTCGCCGCCTCTGCTGGGAGCCGCCGGCTCGTTTTGACGAGCAGACCCTGCGGGATGCACTCGCCGAGTACGGTGCGCGTTCGTGGCAGACGGGTCTGGTTGCCCCCGTGATTGCGCCGATTTTTGCCCGCCACTTGGGGTAGATTTCTCTAACGCTGAATAGATGTGTGTGCCGGTTGGGTGTGTTGCTGATGCGACCACCCGACCGGCATTTTTGTGCCTCGGGAGTGTGCCTCAGGATTTTGTCTCGGGAGCAAACGTGAACCAAGCTTAGCCTGCTCTCATTCGATTTTTATCCCAAACCGGCATAGGGTGGAGAGAGTACACGAAAGGAACCACCATGCCCGCGCCCAACGGATGCTGCCGCTCTCAGAAGGCATGCGCCTCCCCCGCTGCATCTGCCGCAGTTGAATCTAATGCCGTCGACACCGCAGTCGATACCGCAGCAACTGAATCTTCTGCGCGCGTCTTTTCCCGCCGCGCAACCCTCATCACCGGTGCCGTCGCATCCGGTGCGTTGCTCGCCTCCTGCGCTGAAGGTGACTCCAACGTTACCGCACCCGAAGGCACCGTTGAGGTGGGTTCCGCCTCGGCAGTGGGTGTGGGCAAGGCGGCACGCCTGACCCACGGCTCCACGACCGTTATCGTCTCCCAGCCGTCCGCGGGTGAGTACAAGGCGTTCAGCACCGTGTGCACCCACCAGGGCTGCCAGGTGCAGGTGCAGGATTCCAACCGCATCGTGTGTCCCTGCCACGGCTCCGAGTACGCCGTAGCTGACGGCTCGGTAGTGCACGGCCCTGCGGAGGCGCCTCTGACCAGCTACCCAGTGCAGGTGAAGGGCGGCAAGATTTTCGTCAGCGGCACTACTAACAATTCCTAAAACCACTACTTCTCATGCTCATAAGCTCAGGCGCTGGCCGATAGCGCCCCGTACAGTGGATACAGCATAGTGCATACGGCAAAGCCCCGCCCATCACAATCGATGGGCGGGGCGTTAATGTCTATACTGTGTCCGTCGCTAAGCGCCTGCTATTGCGGCGCGCTACTAAGAGAAGCTCAGGCGGCACTCAGGTACGACCGTTAGCGGGTGTGGCGCGGCTTCTGACCCTCTTCACGAGCGAACGGAACCTTATCGCCAGCCAGTTGCGCACGCAAATCCGCGATAATGGTTTCGGCGGTCAGGCCGACCTCCTCCAGAATCTGCTCGCGAGAAGCATGCGGAATGAACTCCGCCGGAAGACCCAGCTCGCTCAGCGCGGTATCCACGCCAGCCGCACGCATTTCCTGGCGGATGCGCGAACCCACACCACCGGAACGCACGCCGTCCTCAATGGTCACCACAATGCGGTGATCACGAGCCAGCTCAACGACCGAAGACGGCACCGGCATCACCCAGCGCGGGTCAACCACGGTGGACTGGATGCCCTCGGCGGCAAGCACCTTGGAGGCTTCCAGAGCCACGCGAGCCATAGCGCCCACGGCAACGAACAGCACGTCACGCTGACCGGTTTCCGGGTGGGGTTCACCGGTGCGTGCCAGCACGTCCACGCCGTCGCTGCGGCGCTCCAGGGCGGGAATGTCCTCGCCCACGGAGCCCTTCGGGTAGCGAATCACGGTCGGTGCATCGTTAATAGCTACAGCCTCACGCAGCTCTTCGCGTAGGGTCGCGCCATCACGCGGAGCCGCCAGGTGCAGGCCCGGAATGAACTGCAGCATCGCCAAATCCCACATGCCGTGGTGGCTTGCACCGTCCGGGCCGGTAATGCCGGAGCGGTCCAGCACAACGGTCACGCCCGCCTTGTGCAGGGCAACGTCCATGAGCAACTGGTCAAAGCCGCGGTTCAGGAAGGTTGCGTAGAGGGCAACCACCGGGTGCATGCCGCCGTACGCCAGGCCGGCGCTCATCGCCACGGCGTGCTGCTCAGCGATACCTACGTCAATAACGCGCTCGGGGTGGCGCTTCTGAAATTCGCGCAGACCCACGGGAATGAGCATCGCGCCGGTAATACCGACGACGTTCTCCTGCTCATCCGCAATATCTGCAATTTCGCTGCCAAAGACACCGGTCCACGACTCGGAGGTGCTGGTCGAAACATCCTCACCGGTCAGCGGGTCAATCTGGCCCACCGCGTGGAACTGGTCGTCCTCATTCGCGCGGGCGGGCGCGTAGCCGTGGCCCTTCTCGGTAATGGCGTGCACAATCACCGGGCCGGCATAGTTCTTCGCCGCGGTCAGTGCGTTCTCCACAGCCTGCTGGTCGTGGCCGTCAATCGGGCCCACGTACTTCATGCCCAGGTCTTCAAAAATGCCCTTGGGTACGACGACGTCCTTAATGCCCGCCTTCATGCCGTGCAGGCCGCGGTACACCATCTGACCGACGGGGCCGCCACGCTGCAGACCGATGCGCACCGCATCCAGTGTGTGGTCGTAGCGGTGATCGAGGCGCACGCGATCCACCTGCTGCTGCACACCGTGCTTCAGCTCAGACAGCTGGTTCGCAAAACCGCCAATGGTCGGCGCGTAGGAGCGGCCGTTATCGTTGACCACAATCACGACCTTGCGGGTGCGGTCGGCAGCAATATTGTTCACAGCCTCCCACGCCATGCCGCCGGTCAGCGCGCCGTCACCAATGAGAACCACGGTGTAGCGGTCATCTTCACCGTTGAGCTTGTGCGCGCGAGAAATACCGTCAGCCCACGAAATCGAGCTAGAGGCGTGCGAAGAAGCAATAATGTCGTGCTCAGACTCGCCACGATCCGGGTAGCCGGACAGGCCGCCCTTCTGACGCAGCGTCTTAAACGCGTGACGACCAGTCACCAGCTTATGCACATAGGACTGGTGGCCGGTGTCGAAAAGAATGTTGTCCTTGGGAGATTCGAAGACACGGTGAATGCCGAGGGTCAGCTCCACAACGCCCAGGTTCGGACCCAGGTGACCGCCGGTCGCCGACACATTCGTCACGATGAACTGGCGAATTTCCTTAGAGAGCTCCTCCAGCTGCTCGTAGCTGAGGTTCTGCAGGTCCGCCGGGGACTGAATACCCGGGAGCAACTTGGCAGTGGCACCATTACCAATGCTGTAGTCGGCGGTGGGTGCGCCACCGGCGGCGCTATTCGGGGTCTCCTCCTGCGGCAATGCGTTTTCAGCGGACATACACCCACACTCCTCAAGGTCGGGGCACGGCTCATTCCGTGCGTTGGTTCTTCAATGATTCTACCGTTTAAGGTGCCAAAAAGCAGATTTATGCGCCCGCAGAGCAAGACGCACCGGGTTGAGCGAAAACGGCCTGAAATAACCCCTAGTGGGCAGGCTGGTGAACAGCCCAACCCGCCCAACACTGCGATTATTTGCTTCTTTGTTACAGCTACTAGCTGCGCGCTACTTGGTGCGGCGGCGGCGCGGACGAGGCTTCGCCGGGGCACGCTCAAACAGCGCCACCGACTCCACGTGATGCGTATTCGGGTACATATCGAACGCCCGAAGCTGCACCATGTCCCAACCCAGCTCACGCAAAATACCGGTGTCACGACCCAGGGATGCCGGATCGCACGCCACGTACAGAATACGCTTGGGGTCCAGCGCATCCAGGCGTTCCAGGGTGGTTCGGTTCGCGCCCTCACGGGACGGGTCAAGGACCACCGCATCAATAGCGGGGATTTCACCAAACTCAAGGGCGGTCTTCAGATCCACCAGGTGGCGCGCCACGTCACCGCGAATCACCTCAATACGGGTGTCCGCCGAGTTCTCGGTGCGGGAGCAACCATCCGGCGCGAAGTTCGAACGGGCATCCTTATGGGTCACCGGGGAACCCTCAATGCTGACCACGGTACCCGTAGCACCCACTGCATCCGCGAGCGCGGCGGTGAATAGGCCCGCGCCAGCGTACAGGTCGAGGGCGCATTCGCCTTCCTGCGGGCGGAGCATGGTGAGCATGGTACCGACCATGGTGGAGGGGGCGGCGCGGTGAATCTGCCAGAAGCCGCCGGCGGACACCTGGTAGCTGAAGCGGCGGGAGCCGAAGGTGACTTCTTCGGTGACGGAACGCAGGCCCGCGCCGAGCAGCTGGTCGCCTTCGGGTACGCGGCGGTAGGGGCTGTGGGAGGAGCCGGGGCGGCGGCGCTTGGGCTTGCCGTTGGAGGTGGACTGCGGGGTGAAGAACAGTGAAATCTTGCGCTTGGCGAGCAGTCCCCAGGCGTCGGATGCCTGCTGTTCGATGTCTTTGGCGACCTCTTCGATGGAGAAGCGGGGGTCGACGATGAACTGCAGCAGGACCCTGCCGCGGGAGGAGACGGTCGCCTCGACTTCGCGCACGCCGCGCAGGTTCAGCTGTTCAAGCTGCAGGTTGCGCAGTTCGGGGGCAGCGAGGGGAAAGTCGATGACAGGTACGGGTTGGGAGGCGCGGTACGGGTGCATGCCGACGCGCCAGGTGACGGCGGGGTTCTTCTTGCCGCTGTTCTGCTCGCCGTTCTTCTCTTCGCTATCGTGCGCGCGGACCTTGGTCACGGTGTAGCGCACGCGGGTACGCCAGGACAGGCCCTCGTTGTTATCGCGCAGGGGCAGCTCTTCAACCATGAGGTTGGTCAGCAGGGGCGATTCGAGGGGCAGACCGCCCAGTCGGTTGATTTGGGTGCGGACGATATCAGTCTTGTAGCGTCGCTGCTCATCCAGGTTGATGTGGCCGTACTCCATGCCGCCGAGCAGTTCGGGTACGCCGGTGGCGGCGGCGCGTTCCTCTTCGGTGGCGAGCGCATCCGCCTGGATCCAGGGGTGGGGGCGGCGTGCCAGGGAGGGTACGGGTACGGAGATAACGTCCGCGAAGTAGAAGCGGCGCTTGGGGCCAATCGCGGTGATGCGCACTTCAGCCTGTTCGCCGACGATGCCGTGACGCACAAAGATGACGCCCTGTTCGGTGCGCGCTACGAAGGCGCCGCCGTGCGCGGGAGCCTCACAGGTGACGGTGAGGGTCTGCCCGACGCTGTATCCGTCTACGTTGTTGGAGGCGGCAGGCGTGGTAGCAGTGTGGGTCACAGCATTGTCTCCTAAAGAATCACTTAATGTGAACTATTTTACACCGGTTTGTACCTTCACTCCGATTCCGACGCCCCACAGGGGGCACCAAATAGGTTGCAAAAGGCAAAGTCCAGGCGCTATGTGGGGGTGCTCAAGCACATCACAGGCCAATGACCGGGCTGGGCAATTAATGTGGGCGCAGGGCAATTATGCTGAGCGCCGGGCAAACGTTACGGCTAGCGCTTCTTCTCGCGCGCTACAGCATCCGCCTCGTGCAGGCGACCGCGGTACACCGCGTGGCGGTTACTCTGGATTAGCTCGCGGCCACCACCGGCAGAACGGGTCACGTTCGGGGCGACTGCCGCCGTAGAACCGTCAGCCTCCGCGGTCGAATCGTTGGCAGTTTCTTTACCCTGCAGGCGCTGATCAAAAATCTCATCATACACCTCATCCTCGTGCATCGCCCAGGGCACGGTTGCCGTCATAACGCCTGGCTCATGCAGAAGCGCCTGCTTGAGGCGGCGCACCGTGCGGCGGTGCAGAAGACGCTGCCACCAGTGCTCCACCACGAATTCCGGCAGGTAGACCACCAAAATATCGCGCGGTGACTTCTTGCGGCGGCGGCGAATATACGAGACGACAGCATCCACCGTGTCACGGTACGGCGAGTCAATGACCGACAGCGGCACCGGAATACCCAGGGCGTACCAGCGCTTCTTCACGACCTCCAGGGCGGCCCGGTCGTTGTTGACCGTCAGCGCCTCAATCGTGGAGGGGCGACCGGCGCGCGCATAGGAGAGGGCACGAACCGCCGGGCGGAGCACACGCTCCACGTATACGATGGCGTGCACACGCGAAGGCAGGGCCGCCACATCCGCAACGGATTCGGCGTTCAGGGGGACGTCCAGGGCGGCATCCACCGCATCGTAGTGGCGGCGAGTCACAACCATACCTCCAACCATCAGGGCAATCATTCCAAGGGAGAGCCACGCACCGGCGGCGAACTTCGTCACCACGACGATGACCAGCACCGCGGCGGTTACGACCACGCCCACCGCAGAGACAGCGATATCACGTAGCAGGGCGCGACGCGGCATCTGTGCGAGAGTAATACGCAGCAGGCGCATGCGGTAGCGCACCACCGCCAGCTGCACCAGCACCATGGACAGGCACATGCCCACGATGTACAGCTGAATCAGCGAGTACACGTCCGAGCCGAAAACGGTGGTGAGGAAAATTGAGAATGCCGACAGCGCCAGCACACCGTTCGCATACAGGCCGCGTGATTCCATGCTGCGGAAGAACACCGGCAGGTACTGGTAATCAGCCAGCGACGAGGCAATCACCGGGAAGCCGGTAAACGCAGTCAGCGAGGCAATAATCAGCACGCCCACCGTGGCAAACACCAGCAGCTGCGCGAAGAACGGAACACCCTGATAAATCGCCAAAGCCACCTGGTACAGCGCCGGCTTCTGGTGGAAGTACTCCCCCGGCGCGTGCCCGTCAATGAACAAGAAACGGGTCGTATCGTGCACCATGTGCACGCGGGTTGCCGCCGCAAAACCGAGCAGGCTCACCAGCAGGACCGAGGTAATCAGGCCCATCATCATCATGGTGACCGCCGCGTTATATTTCTTCGGACGGCGGAAATACTTCACCGAATTAGAGATCGTAGAAACACCCGAGAACGCCACCACACCGGCGGAGAACGAACGCGCCAGAAGCAGCACCAGCGCCAAGCCTTCCAGGGCATGATCGTGGTATTCGGGGGCAATCACGTAGGTCGCCGACTCAGCCAGCGGCAGGGTACCCGTCGCGGCACGAATCCAACCCACAATGAGGGTCGCTCCCAACAGTGCCAAGAAAACATACAGCGGCCAGTACGCAATCTTGCCCAGCAACTGCACGCCACGTAGCGCAAACAGCGTCAGCGCGACAATGAGTAGCACAGCAATGTGCGTGCGCCAATCCTGAATCTGCGGATACAACGCCACCAAAAACGAGGACGCCGAAGACATCGACACCGCCACTGTGAGCATATAGTCCATCAGCGACGAAGCGCCCATCACAATCGACGGCAGCGCACCCAGTTTGCGGTGCACCAGCTGAATATCGCCCTCAGAAGCAATCTGATTAATGTTGTACCGGTACGTGCCAATCACCAGCAGACCCACCATCGCCACCCCCAAACCAATCCAGGGCGAAAAAGCGAGCGCAGAGGCACCCGCGGCGGCAAGGGTCAAAATCATCTGGTCGGCGGCGTAGGCGACCGAAGAGATGCCGTCGGCACCGAAAAGAGGCAGGGCGTAGCGCTTCGGCAGATTGACAGCCGAAAGATTTCGCGTGCTGACCGGCCTGCCGGTCAGGGCGATGCGCATCTTATCCCAACGATTCCTCACGCTGTTAAGGCTATAGGTCGCGGCTTCAAAGCTCAATTTTATTCAGCCGAATAGTGGGCATGGCGAGCGGAATATCACGGAGCATCGGCGCGGAGGCTCACCCGCCCATTACACTGGTAGAGGTAGGCGGTAACGCCTTATCGACACAAAACATCAACACATTCGGAGGGTTGTATGCCTCACTTCGTCATTATGGGTGCCGGGCGCGTGGGCGTCATGTTGGCGCGCACTCTGGAAGCTTCGGGGCATACGGTCGCCGTCATTGACCAGGACGAACGTGCTTTCCAGCCGCTGCGTAAGGGCTTTGAGGGCCGTCTGGTGACCGGTGTTGGCTTCGATGAGGACACCCTCAAGCGTGCCGGTATCACCGAGGCGTACGCTTTTGCCGCCGTCTCTTCGGGCGATAACTCGAATATTATTGCCGCCCGTGTGGCACGCGAAATGTTCAAGGTGAAGAACGTTGTGGCGCGTGTGTACGACCCGAACCGCGCCGAGTTCTTCCAGCGCATGGGCATTCCCACGGTCGCTTCGGTGCGCTGGTCCACCGACCAGGTGCTACGCCGTCTGCTGCCCGAGCAGGCGCTCAAGGGTGATTTCCGTGAACCCTCGGGCCGCCTCATGCTCACCGAAATTCCACTCGACGACGGTTGGGCAGGCCACGCGCTGACCAGTATCGAAAGTGCCGCCGGGGTGCGCATCGCCTACATCACCCGATTCGGTGAGGGCATGCTCCCCCGCCCCGATAGCGCCTATCAGCAGGGCGATAGCGTGCACGTCATGATGCGCACCGACGACGTTGCGGACGTAACCCGCATCCTCTCCCGCCCGCCGCGCATTGAAGACGAAGAAACAGAAGCTGAGGGGGACTACGCCCCCGCCTCGGGCCACAGAAAGCGCCCTAAGCGTCCCCACGCACCGAAGAAACCCGCCGAATCCGGCGTGACGATCACCCCCAAGCAGGAGCACAACGAAACCCCCGTTGTCGAGCACGAATTCCATCTCGGTGACACTCCCCCGGATCTGCCTGATCCTCTCGAACTCATCGGCCGCCATCGTGACTCCTCGAAAGGTGAGAAGTAAGTGAAGGTCCTCATTGTTGGTGCCGGTTCCGTGGGCGCCTCTATCGCTAAAGAGCTCATGATGAACGGCCACGACGTGACCATCATCGATTCCAAACCGGAAGTTAAGAAGCGCGCCGATCTGCCCGGTGTGCGCTGGCATATTGGTGACGCCTGCGAACTGTCCGTACTGCGCCAGGTGCACCCGAACAAGGCGGATGTGGTCGTTGCCGCAACCGGTGACGATAAGGCAAACCTGATGGTCTCCCTGCTGGTTCGCAGTGAGTTTGGTGTGCCGCGTACCGTGGCGCGCGTGAACAACCCGCGTAACGAATGGCTCTTCGACGACTCCTGGGGTGTGGATGTTGCGGTGTCCACCCCGCGCCTAATGACCGCCCTCGTCGAGGAAGCCGTGGAAGTCGGCGACGTGGTGCGCCTGCTGACCCTGCAGGCTGGCGGCGCGACCCTCGCCGAGTACACCGTGCCGGATGACCACCCCGTCATCGGTTACCGTGTGGATCACGTGCAGTGGCCCGTCGATACGGTGCTCACCGCAATCCTGCGTGACGGCGCGCCAATCCCGCCCAGTGCCGATGTGGCGATTGAGGGCGGCGACGAGCTGTTCTTCATCACGACCATTGCCGGTGAGGACCAGATCCGCGCGCTGTTCGCGTAAGCGTTTATACGTAAGTTTTTGGGTAGGCGAAAGCCCCGGTTACGGGTACCGGGGCTTTCGCGTACTTCTATGAAGTTCTTCTACGTATGAAGTTGTGGGGTTAGCGGCTTTCTGAACCGTCAGCTTCGGTAGCGACAGATACGTCAGATTCTTCAGCATCTTCAGATTCCTCGCTCACCAGCGCCTCCTCCGGTGCCGACACACGCCACGCCAGCCACACGCCCAAAGCGTACAGCGGCAGACCCATCACCAAACGGGTAGCGCCCAGCGCCTCCACATTATTCGCAAAATACAGGGGCACCTGCACGGCAAGGCGCAGCATCATCAGCACGGTAATAATCCAGGTGGCCAGCATGTACTGGCGCAGACGCACCGGGTTCTGACGCCAGCTCAACGCCTCGCCACGAATGACCGCGAAAATCAGACCCATCAGCGGCCATCGCACCAGCATCGACAGCAGATACGCCAGAATGTACACGCCGTTCGTCCAGAAACCGACCACAAAGTAGTCACTCGCGTTACCGGTACGGTACGCCGCAAACGCACAGATTGCCACGCCCACCAGACCGGTCAGCGCGCTCACCAGCTTAGAGCCCTGCACCAGACGAATCAGCGTGAACACGCCCGCCGCAGCCAGCGCCGCAATCAGGGACAGGTTCAGTTCCTTCGTCACGGTGAACAGCACCAGGAACGCCACCGCGGGCAGGGAGGATTCCACCAGGCCGCGCCAGCCGCCGATAGCGTGCAGAATATCCACATCGCCGTTGGCGGTGCGGCGCATATTCGCGCCCATGGAGGCGCTCAGGCTCTGCGCAAACTGGTTCCCCTCCCGCGCAGGGTCAGTTGCGGGGTTAGCGTTCGGGTCGGGCTGGGTCGAAGACTGCTCAGCGCTCATATTTTCCCTTCTCAGCAAAGAATTGCGGCACAATCTCATAGCGCGGGTTGTAAATCACCGGCTGATGCGCCCTCACCGACACCACGCCGGAACAGCGCAACAGCGCACCGGCAAGCACGCCGGGCACCATCCGCTGCCCCTGCCACTTCAGCAGAATCCGGTCCCCCGGGTTGAACGGCGCATACGGTGGGAAAGACACCTCGTGAGGCTCCTGCACCGCCACAGTCGCCAAAGATGCCGTGTTCAAATGGTGCTGCTTCTCGGGGTCCTCGGATTCCTCCTCGAAGTCCTCACCGGGCGGCTCCACAATCGGCATACCAATCAGCGCCAGCGGGCTCGACCACTGCAGGGGCTTCGACTTAGCCACCACCAGCTCGGCACGGTACATCGGCTTATCCTGCAGCGCAGGCAGCCATACCTGCTCCACGCGTCCGGCAAGGCGTACGCGAAAGCGCTCGGGGTACCCGGGAGCAAGAATCTGCTCCTCTGGAACCGCGAGCGCACTCGGGTAGTTCGAAAACTCAGGCATTAGCCAATCTCGGTAATCTCAGGGCCGCGGCGAGGCATCGGGCGCAGCTTGCTGTGCTCGTTCTCGGTTTCTTCCTCCACGGCGGGCTCTTCCTCAGCCACAACCAGGTCGGCAGGCAGAGTCATGGGCAGCAGCTCGCGCGGCGGGCGCGGGTCGTCGCCACGGTCCACCACGACGGTGCGGAAGACTTCCTCCACGGAGGCGGCAGCCTTATCGTCACCGAGCACAGCCGCGCCGGAGATGACGCCGCGCAGGAACCAGCGGGGGCCGTCCACACCCACGAAGCGGGCGATGCGCTCGCCGGGCTGACCGTCCGGGGTGAAGGCGGGCAGGCGGGTCAGCATTTCGGCACCGAATACGCCGGCGTAGATTTCGACGTTGCCGCCCTGGGAGGCGACGGACTCGGTCAGGTCGTGACGGATGTCGTCCCAGATGCCGGTGGTGCGCGGTGCGGCGAATGCCTGCACCTGCAGGGTTGCGCCGTCGCGGGTGATGGTTGCGGCGATGACGGCGCCGGTTGCGTCGTCGGTTTCGAGGCGCAGGTTCATGCCGTCGAGCAGCTTGATACGCAGTGCACCCAGGTCGACGTAGTCTTCGAGGTCTTCGGCGGTGACTTCTTCAATGTCGTGCGGGCCGTTGACGCGGTCGTACTTGATAACCTCGGGAGAGTTCTCCTCTTCCTTCAGCTCCTCAACCTCGACGTTGGTCTCCTCATTCTCTTCGGCGACAGCCTTGTCGATGGCGGCCTTTTCAGCCTCCTCGGCGTGCTTCTTCTTACCAAATCCGAACATGGTATTCCTACTTTCACCGCACGCAGGGTGCGGGGGTTTCTTCTCTTCTCTCGTGCGACAATCGCGGTGAGAGCAGACTAGTGGATTCCGCTGGAGCCGAAGCCGCTGGAGCCGCGTTCGGTCTGTTCCAGTTCATCCACCACGGTAAAGGTTGCGTGCTCGTACTTCTGAATGACCAGCTGAGCGATGCGGTCGCCGCGCTGCACGTGGAAGGACTTGGTCTTGTCAGTGTTGAGCAGGGTGACCATCAGCTCGCCGCGGTAGCCGGAATCAACGGTGCCGGGTGCGTTAACAATGGTGATACCGTTCTTGGTTGCCAGGCCGGAGCGCGGGTGCACCAGACCAACGTAACCTTCAGGCAGGGCAATTGCCACGCCGGTGGGGACGAGGGCGCGTTCGCCCGGTTCCAGCTCGAAGTCGATGCGGGAGCGCAGGTCAGCGCCGGCGTCGCCGGGCTTTGCGTAAGCGGGTGCGGGCAGCTCGGGGTCGAGCAGCTTAATGTGGACGTTTACGGGGTTCATCATGGTCATTACTCTAACCTTTCGCGGGGGTCTGTGCCATCACCTCGCGCTGTGTTGAGACTCTACTGCGGGGTGTTTTCGTTGCACGTTCGCGTTCAGCGCGTGCGGCGGTGTGCCGTGTTGGGTGCGACGCGGCGCTGTTCTTGCGTGCGAGGCTTTCACATACTCAACGGGGCGGGTGCACTCGGCACTCGCCCCGTCATGAGGTGTATGTCGGGTGGGTGTTAGCCCTTCCCTAAAGTTTTAGCCCTCGCACTCGATGCAGTAGGACAGGCCGCCCTCTTCGCGTGCAATCTGCGAGCGGTGGCGCACCAGGAAGCAGGATGCGCAGGTGAATTCGTCGTCCTGAGCGGGCAGAACAACAACGTTCAGCTCCTCGTTGGAGAGGTCAGCACCGGGCAGCTCGAAGCTTTCTGCTGCGCTGTTTTCGTCTTCGTCCACCGCACCGGACTGCATCTCGGAACGGCGGGCGTTCAGCTCCTCGTAGGACTCTTCGTTCTGCTCTTCGTCCTGCTTGCGAGGTGCATCGTAATCAGTTGCCAAACTTTCACGCTCCGTTAGTTCTGTGGCTGTGTGTTGGACTAGGCCACGCTGGTTTAATGAGTGCTCTAGGTGCCGCTGGTGTGTAATTAACCCCGACGGCATGCCAGGTATTGTTCACCATTGGCACCCTATTTGTCTAATCCTGGGTAGGCTTTGGACTGTTTAGGCGTCACATTCTAGCTTTTTCGGTGCGAAAAGTACATCTTTTTTTGGTGAAAATCCCGCCTCCGCTACTGATTTACCGCGCTTTCACGGTACCCTGGTAGGTAGTTTGCGTTCCGTGCAACACATTCACGAACGCGTCCGGTTCACCTATGGAGGTTCTCATGCTTGAACTGCGTCTGATTGGCGTTCACGATGACGGCGAAAATCTGGTGCTTGAGTCTGCTGACGGCACCCGCTTCTTGCTGCCGATTGACGCGAACCTGCGCACGAGCATCACCAAGGCTCGCCGTATTCAGCCCGCCCGCGGTCTGGGCGCTAAGGGCACCTACGGTCCGCGCGATATTCAGACCCGTTTCCGTCAGGGTGCCTCCGTTGAGGAAATCGCTGAAGAGTCCGGTTGGGAGCCGGAGCGTGTGCGCCGCTACGAATGGCCGATTGTTGCTGAGCGTGCCCACATTATTCGTGCCGCTCAGAGCGTGAAGATTGGTCGCCGCAGCTCCGCTTCGGGTACCGCACAGATTCCCGTGACCCTGAGCGCCCGCATTGAGGAAGTCTCCGAGCGTTACGGTTTTGAGGACGCAACCCAGGACTGGACCACCCGCCAGCAGGAGAACGGCCAGTGGCGCGTTGAGGTTGATATTGCGCTGAAGGATTCGGTGCGTCAGAACCTGCCCACGCAGGTCGTCTTCCCCGCACGTTGGGTGTACAACCCGGCAAACCAGGGCCTGTACGCTTCGAATGAGGCGGCGTACTTCCTGATGGGCAATAGTGAGGACGCTGTTGCCGCCGCCGCGAAGAAGGCTCCCGTGGAGGTTCCGCCCGCCCGCCCGCCGAAGGCGCCCGAGCCCGCACCGGCACCCCTTACTTCCTCTGAGAGCGCTGATGAGCGTAAGCTCAAGGAGCTTCTGGAGCGCGCCCGCTCGGTGCGCCCGGCGCAGGTTGAGGAGCCCGAGGTGTTCGTGCACCGCGAGTCCGCTGAGCCTGTAGCACCGGCTGAGCCCGCTGCACCCGCTGTCCAGGTAGCGCCTGCGGCACCTGCTGCACCGGCAGCGCCCGAGCCCACCGCAGAAACCACCGTAGAAACCACCGACCCGCTGGCTGTGGATTCGGAAGCACCCGTTGATTCCGTTCCGGTCGAGTCTTTCGCCCTGCCGGCCCCCATCGAGGACGCACCCGCAGATGTAGCTCAGGCACCCGCTGTTGAGGCACCGGCTGAGCCCGCCTCCGCGGCCGAGAAGCCCAAGTCTTCCTCGAAGAAGCAGCGCGTGAGCGTTCCCGCCTGGGACGACATCATCTTCGGCGGCCGCAAGTAAGCGACCGCCCTCGCGCCGCCCGATAAAGGCTTCTAGGCAAAGGCACCAAGACAGCAGAAAGCCGCCGGTTATTCGTGTGAATAACCGGCGGCTTTTTCTATCTTCTCAGCCTGTATCCGCTGAGCGGGGCTCTTCCGAGTCTTAGAAGGTCTTGAGCATGCGCAACGGCACCAGACGCTCAGCGTCCGTCAGCGAACCGTGCTGACCAACCATGTGCAGGGCACGTTCCTGATAGTGGCGCATATCGTACAGCGCCCAATCATCGCGAGCGCACACCATCAGGTCGCCAATGCGGCCGCGCGCCGCATCCGTGATGACCGGACCAAAGTAACCGGCACGCATCAGCTCACGAGAGTCAATCACCCAGGCGCGCTCGCCCCAGTACTGCGCCCAACGCTGAGCGGTGGCGGTGCGTGCCGCCTCCGAGGTGTCTTCGAGGTACAGGTGCACGGCGCGCGGTTCACCGGCGGTCATGGCGATGTTGCGGGTCAGCTCCTCCACGCCAGAGTAGTCGATGCGCTGGTGCTCGGGCACGTTCACCATACCGTGATCGGCGGTCACGAAGACTGCCGCCCACGCCGGGGCGCGCTCCGCCAGACGCTTCAGCGCCGAGTTCAGTTCCTCCAGCTGCTGTAGCCATTCATCGCTGCCCACGCCGTAGCGGTGGCCCGCCGCGTCAATCTCGCCCCAGTACAGGTACACGGTGGTCGGGGTGCGGCTGGAGAGCGCCTCCAGGGCGTAGGTGACGCGGGCGTTATAGCCGACGGCATCCACGAAGTCGCCGCCACGCAGCGCCGCCTCCGTCAGACCGGTACCGCGGTACTTACCCAGCGAAATGGTGAGCACGCGGCGGTTCGTATGGTGGCGTTCCAGCACGGTCGGAAGCGGCTGCCAGGCGTGCGGGTCCACCGACTGATCCCAGCCGGACAGGTGATTCATGACCGAGCCCGCTCCCCCATTACCTGCCGGGTTACGCACCTCGTAGCCGGCAATGCCGTGCGCGCCGGGTGCCGTACCGGTACCCAGCGAGGTCAGGGAGGCGGCGGTCGTGGTGGGGAACGCGGCGTCCAGCGGGCCCAGGTTCAGGGTCTTACGCAGGGCGGGCGCGTAGCCACCGTAGCTGTTGAGCAGCTGCTCGCCCAGGCCGTCCACCATGATCACGCAGGCGTGGCGGAACGATGCCGGATCAACGTCCTGCTCCTCGAGGCGGCTGGCAAGGTTCAGCGGGTCGGCAACAGCGTGGAACGCCGGGTCGGAATCCAGAGTGTGCGCGGGGCGCGCCAGGCTTCGCTGAGCCACCAGAGAGGAGGCGGACTCCAGCACATCGGCGATGCTATTGCTGCCGTAGGCGGGCGCGGGAGGCAACGGCGCGCCCAGAACATCGTGCAGGGTGGTCTGTACCGTCATAAGGTCCTCTCAGGGGTGTGGCGGGTGTGTGAAAGTACGGGGCACCGCGCGGTCTGTTACTGTGCGAGCGCTACCGCCGGTGCTTATCGGTGATGCTTATCGGCGGGTTGCGTACATGCGGGCACGGTGCAGAGCACGCGCAAAATGCTGCGCACGCTGAACCGACTCCGGGCCGTCAGCGGTCGCAGAAACACGCACCGCAATATCCTCACGGCGCGCATCGCCGGTGAAGCCGTGGTCAGCATTGCACTGCGGATCCTGGCAGCCGGCAGGAGCCAGCTCCATGTGCAGCGAACCGGTCCACGCAATTTGGAAGGAAATCTCAGTCGGGGCGGTGCTACCGGCGTTGTACGCCTGCGGCTGGCTGAAACCGTAGCTGATGGTGACCGCGTTCAGGGCGCTCAGGTGCACCGCCTCCACGCTCACATGCGCCACGGTGCCCTGCGCGTCACCTTCAAGGTGCTGGTCGTCCAGGTGCGCAAAGATGACGTGCTCACCGCAGAGCACCATCACGGTGATGTGACGGTGAAAATCATCGCGTGAGAAGTGGGTTTCATGCTGTACGAAATGCGCGTCCGGGTTCATGCCCGCTAGCGCGTCATCCACCACTTCCAGCACGAGGTCGGGGTAGAAACCGGCATGCTTAATGTCTGCGACCAGTTGCTCGCGTTCGGGGGTGGTGGCGTACATCGTACCTCTTTCGTGCGGTGCCCTCATGAGGCGACGTCGGTCGGCGCACACGATGAAGGCGGTTAGGTATTACTCCCCTCTACCTTAGAGGGTTCCAGCCGGGCTGTGCTACTTGACCACGCTAATACAGGCTCATATGACGGTGTGCGCTCCCCCGGTGCGCTTCGGTTACTGCCCCGCAACCGTCTTGGCGCACCCCACAGATGACGCCGACCAACCAGCCCGTCTCATCCGCTACCACCCGCTAAAATAGGAGGAGCAAAAACACACGGACACGAGGAGATATATGGCTCGCCGATCCAAATCCGCCGTCAGCGACTACCCGGTGGATGTGGTAGAGAATATCGTCGACATCGACGTATCCGCCGAGATGGAAACCAGCTTCCTGGAATACTCCTACTCGGTGATTTATTCGCGCGCCCTCCCCGACGCCCGCGACGGCCTCAAGCCCGTGCAGCGCCGCATCCTCTACATGATGCAGCAGATGGGTCTGCGTCCCGACAAGGGCCACGTCAAGAGCGCCCGCGTGACCGGTGAGGTCATGGGTAAGCTCCACCCGCACGGCGACGCCGCCATCTACGACGCGATGGTGCGCCTCGCCCAGTCCTTCGCGCTGCGCCTGCCCCTCGTTGACGGTCACGGTAACTTCGGCTCCCTCGACGACGGCCCGGCAGCCGCCCGATACACCGAAGCACGCATGGCACCCGCCGCGCAGGCACTCACCGCGGACCTCGAAGAAGACGTGGTTGACTTCGTGCCGAACTACGACAACCAGTTCATGCAGCCCTCCGTGCTGCCCGCAGCGTTCCCGAACCTGCTCGTCAACGGCACCACCGGCATCGCGGTCGGCATGGCAACCAACATGGCGCCGCACAACCTGCGCGAGGTCATCGCCGGTACCCGCCACCTTATCGCCCACCCCGAGGCGACCCTCAAAGACATCATGAAGTTCATCCCCGGCCCCGACCTGCCCACCGGCGGCACCATCGTGGGTCTGGGAGGCATCCGTGACGCCTACGAAACCGGCCGCGGCACCTTCAAAACCCGCGCGAAGGTCTCCATCGAGCAGGTCAGCCCCCGCAAGCAGGGCATTGTCGTCACCGAACTGCCGTACATGGTCGGCCCCGAAAAGGTCATCGAAAAGATCAAGGACGGCGTCAACTCCAAGAAGCTCACCGGCATCTCCGACGTGGTCGACCTGACCGACCGCACCAACGGTCTGCGCCTCGTCATCGAAATTAAGAACGGTTTCAACCCGGAGGCGGTGCTCGCCGCCCTCTACAAGCACACTCCGCTTGAGGATTCCTTCGGTATCAACAATGTGGCGCTCGTGGACGGTCAGCCGCAGACCCTCGGCCTGCTCGACCTGATGCGCGTGTACATTGACCACCGCCTGAACGTGGTCCGCCGCCGCACCGAATTCCGCCTGGGCAAGCGCACCGACCGCCTGCACCTGGTGGAGGGCCTGCTCGTGGCGATCCTCGACATTGACGAGGTCATCCAAATCATTCGTGAGTCTGATGAGACCGCTCAGGCACGCGAAAAGCTGAAGGTCGTCTTCGACCTGACCGACACCCAGGCGAACCATATTCTGGAGTTGCGCCTGCGCCAGCTCACCAAGTACTCCCGCCTGGAACTCGAAGCAGAACGCGACACCCTGCAGCAGGAAATCGCGGATCTGCAGCGTATCCTTGGCTCCGATGCGGCGCTGCGCGAACTGGTCTCCGAGGAGCTCGCCGAGGTCGCCGAACGCTACGGCACCGACCGCCGCACCCAGCTCAAAACCAAGGACGACATGCAGGTCGCCATTGAGGCAGTCACCGCGCAGTCCAAGGCGAAGAAGAGCCTGGGCCTCGCCCTCGAAATCGCTGACGATCCCTGCTGGGTGCTGCTTTCGGCATCCGGCATGATGGGACGCACCCCCGGCAAGCCCATCCGCGAGGCGCTCGTGGATCCCGGCAAACGTTTCAAGCACGACGTGTTCACCTCGATTGTGCCGACCACCGCGCGCGGCGAGATTGGTGCCGTGACCTCCGCAGGACGCATGGTGCGCCTGTCCGTCATGGACATTGCGGTGCTGGACGAGAACGGAGGTACCCCCTCCATGGCATCGGCGGTGAAGGCTGCCGAGCTGGTTCAGCTCGCCAAGGGTGAGAAGCTGGTCGCCCTCGTACCGCTAAACACGGTGCTGGCGCTGGCAACCGCGGGCGGCGTGATCAAGCGCCTCAACCCGGATTATCCGCTGAACCAGACCGAGTGGGACATCATGAAGCTCAAGGACGGCGACGAAATCGTAGCCGCCGCCCCCTGCCCCACCGACGATGCGGTGCTCACCTTCGTCACCCGCGACGCGAAGCTGCTGACCTTCGACGCGGCGAAGGTCCGCCCGCAGGGACGCACCGGAGGCGGTATCGCGGGCATCAAGCTTACCGACGGCGACCGCCTCATCGCCCTGGGTGTGACCGCGCCCGGCGACGCGGCGGAGGTCGTGACCGTCACCAACGGTAAGGACGGCCTGGCGAGCGCCAAGGTCACCGCCCTGAGCGAGTACCCGCAGAAGGGCCGCGCGACCGGCGGTGTGCGTGCGCACCGATTCCTCACCGGTGAGAGCCAGCTGGCTCTGGCGTGGGTGGGCGCGGGCCCGGCGAAGGCGGCGTCCTCCGGCGGTGTGGCTCGTTCCCTGCCGACTGAGCACGGTGCCCGTGATGGTTCCGGTGTGATGCTCACTCAGAGCATCGGCATTGTGGGCCCGAACTATGCGGCTGTTTCTGCTGCGATGGCGGTTAGCCCGGAGGGTGAAAAGCTCTTCTAAGCGCGCCGTTCACGGCCTTTTGACCTTAGGTTGTTAACGAAGCCGGGGGCGAAGACACGTTGTGTGTGTCTTCACCCCCGGCTTTTATGTGGGACAGTGTCATAGAGCAATTTGTGCGGTAGCAGTGCTGCTGGAGGGGCTGATTGTGAGCTGTCGTCGGATGCTAAGTGTTGAGGATCGCGCGGCGATTATGGTGGGGTTGGAGGCTGGCTTGTCTCAGGTGCGTATCGCCCACTCGATTGGGCGTAGCCCCTCGGTGGTGTGCCGTGAAATCGCCCGCCACCAGTAAAGAGAATTCTTTTTCTAAATTTAAAATATATTCTTTCATGTAACCCGACTCCGAAACAAAATTCCAAGTTTCAAGATAATTTTCGATAGGTATTAATAAAGAATTGAATTCAATATAATATAGGCAAACAATCTTGACATTTTTTCAAATTGATATTTTAACCTTTATATTATTCAGTCATCTTGTTCAAGTACCAACTAGGGATGATTTGCTTCAAATCATCATACCATTCTAAAACTTCCTTAGCTTGATTTTGCATTACTGCTATTTCTTCAATTCCATAAGGTAGAGCCCAGGGTAGAGCTCCAACTATGTTATTTAGAATGTAAATGGCAAGAAGTTTCCAAAATAAATCTGGAACCTTGCCATCAAAATACCCATCTACCATACCGGATGCAAAAGAGGGAGAGACTTGAGCGGACCACACAATACGATTGAACTCCTCCCAAGGGTCCCCAAGATCAAATCGATCAAAGTCAATGACATAAATTTTACAATCTTCACCAATCATGAAATTCCCGATATGATAATCTCCATGCTGGAAAACCTGAGGTCTATCTTTTAGCCATTCTCGATTTGCATTTAAAAAATCAAGAAAAATCTGACCATTTTCATATTGAATGGGACATTTTTTATATTTTGAGATTTTGTCATCAATTTTTCGATTATAAAAACTTTCCCAATCTTCACAAACTTCTATTACAGGGAGTGAATGAATTTTTCGAAGCATACTTCCTGCTTCTACTCCGTAAGTGTATTGTTGTTCTTTCGAATAAGTTAAAATGGTTTCTCTTGCATCTTTTCCGTCTATCCATTCATGCATAGAATGCACCTCGTCACCGCAGAGTTCAATGCTAATTGGTTTACACATCGGAACTCCAAGAGAAGCTACTTTCTCCATCATATAAAATTCAAATTTCTTAGAATCCAACTTTTCCTTCTCAGAAACACGCAGGAAAAATTTTTGTTGATTCTTGTCAATAACACAATATTTTTTATCATCTGACCAGCCTTTATTTATGGCTACTTTACTAATAATCTCCATCAAGCCCTCTCCTATTCATTTCACAACAATTCTTGCAGTTTTCACTAGTAACATATCCAGTTCGTCTACTCCACGGGTTGCACGTATTGTGCCTCGTAGCCTCGTTCCTCGAAGTATACAACCTCCGGCACGGCACCCAGCTGGCCCGACAGGTCGACGACCCCCTCACGATCAACGTTTCCGGCGAACGGCGTCCATCCAGTCGAAGGCTGCGAGGTTCTCACCGGCATCACGCACGGCACCCTCGTCGCCCTCGAGCGTCACGACGTGCCGACGGCGCGGGCAATCGGCACGGAGAATAGGCCAGCGCCCGAGTACAACTCCATGGCGCTCTTGGAGGCGGAGTACATGCTGTTAATCACAGCGATCCGCGCAGAGATATGAACGCACAGAAAGACCCCGGTACATCATGTACCGGGGCCTTTCTTCATGTGCAATCCGCACGTCGTGCATACCGTCAGGGGCGTTTAGAGGCGAACCACCTCATCGCAGCGGGCAATATCCTCAGGGCGGTGCGACACCAGAACCGTAGCCACAGAGCTGGAGCGAGTCGCCGCATCCAAGTCAGCCATCAGCGCACGGGCAGACTCAGCGTCCAGGTGCGCGGTCGGCTCGTCCAGCAGCAGCACCGGCGAGTTCACCAGCAGAGCACGAGCCACCGCCAGACGCTGACGCTGACCGCCCGACAGGAACGAACCGCCAGCACCCACCGGGGTGCGCAGGCCCTGAGGCAGAGCGTCAAACCACTCGCCCAGACCCACACGGCGCAGAACCTCAATCAGCTCTTCCTCGCTCGGGCGATCCGAACGGTCACGAGCCAGCATCAGGTTACCCTCAAGGGTCGACTCGAAAATGTGAGCCGCCTGCGGGCACCACGCCGCGTAACCGCGCAGCCGCTCACCCTCCAGGACCTCACCGGAAGCCAGCACACGGCCGGACTCCAGCGGCAAGAAGCCCAGAACGGTCGCAAGCACCGTAGACTTACCGGAACCGGAGGGGCCAGTCACCGCAGTCCAGGAGCCCGCACGGGCGTTCATGTTCAGGTCGGTGAAGACCGGGTGATCCATGCCGGGCCAGCGGGCGGCAGCGTCCTGCAGGCTCAGTGCGGGTTCGGTGACCTTCACGCCGAGTTCCTGCGGGGTACCGCAGCTGACCAGGGTGGGTTCGCCGGGCTTCGGCGGGCGCACAGCCTTAGAGTCCGCCTTAGCGTCAGATTCGGGGCGGTCAAAGCGGTGAGCACGCTGACGGTCAGCCTCCAGTAGCTCCTCCATCTCGGCCTCCGCGCGGGCACGCAGACGCTCAACACGACGCGGCAGAACGTGGGTGTCCACCTCAGCCTCGGTCGGCACGGAACGCTTCAGGGTCGAGGTGGCAACAATACCCTCCAGGGATACGTCACGCACGCTCGGGGCAATCGTCGCGAGCAGGCGGCTGAACGCGGGCCAGGAGCGGACCGCCTCAACATGGCCCAGGGAGCTTTCCAGCATGCCGGTGCACAGCAGCACCACAATCGCCGCTTCGGGGGCACGCACGGTGCCGTCAACAGCCAGCGGGTACGCAATGACTGCGCTCGCCAGAGCCGCACCGAACCAGCTCAGAGTCACGAGGGTGCGACCCACACCCTGAGCGGTCGAGCCCTTCTGCAGGGCGGACAGGTTCTCGGCGTCCAGGGCGCCGTTAGCCTTCTCAGCGGTGGTTGCCACGCCGTTAGCGCGCAGATCCTCAGCAGCCGAGAGCATGCCGGTACCCAGGCGCAGCATCTGCGCGGTGGAGCGGCGAGCCAGCGCCTCCGCACGAGCATCGGCGCGGAGCACAATCCACGGAGCCACAAAAGTGCTGATCAGCACGGCAAGCAGAACCGGAATCAGAGCCTGCGGCAGAATGCACGCGGTCGTAATCAGCGCCGCGATCATGACCAGCAGGTGCGCAGCCGGCGGAATAATAACGCGCGGCACGCCGTCACGCAGCTCATCAATACCGCCCACGAGGCGTTCGAGCAGCGCGTCACCACGTAGCAGGGCACGAACGCTGCTCACGCTCTGCCACGCGCCAACCCAGGCGCGCAGACGCAGAATATTTGCGGCGGCAAGAACCTTCGAGTGGGTCATCAGACGCTCAGCGTAGCGGGCGCAGGCACGACCCAGGCCGAAGAAACGCACGCCCACGATGGCGACCATCAGGTACATCATTGCCGGGCCCTCGGCGGCGCGAACAATCAGCCAGCCGGACAGCGCGGTCAGTGCCGCAGCCATCAGAGAAGTAATCGCAGCCATAATCACCGGGCCGGTTGCGGCGCGAACACCAATACCTGTCAGTTCCTTCAGGGTGCGCAGGCTTGCGAACAGGCCGGCAGGCTCGGCTTCCTTGACCTCGGCAGCTGCGGAGGCGCCCGCCGGGGCGGTGCTTTCAGCCTCGTACTCTGCCTTGTCCTTGAGCAGGTGCGCGGGGGCTTGCGCGGGAACCGCAACGCGGGCGGTGTTCGCCTCGGCGGTCCAGGTGTAGCCCTGGGCGGTCTGCGCGGCACGAACGAGGGTGTCGCAGCCAGCGGCGAGCTCCTGCTCGTGGGTCACAATCAGCACGGTTGCGCCAAGTTCCGCCAGGCGGTGCAGGGCGCGGGTCACCAGGTATGCCGAGTAGGCGTCCAGGTGCGCGGTCGGCTCATCCACCAGGACGGTCAGCACGGTCTGCTCACCGCCGGCACGATAGATAGCCTCGGCACGAGCCAGGGTACGTGCCACGGCAAGGCGGCGCGCCTGACCTGCGCTGAGGGCACCGGGTTCAAGGGCGGTCAGCTTCTCCATGCCCAGCTGAGCCAGCGGGCCAACCAGCAGCGCGGACTCGGCATCGGTGACGGACAGCTTCTTGGAGTCCATCGCTTCACCGAGCAGAGCGGCTGCACGCTCACGCTCAGCCTCAGTAGCGCTCAGCGCGTACAGCGCCATTTCGGTCTGCACGGTCGGCGCGGTGAAAACCGGCGACTGCGGAATAACCAGAGTGGTTCCCAGACCGGTCACACTACCGCTCAGGTGCACGGGTTCCTCCGAGCCGGTGGGCACCAGACCCTCACGCACGGCACCGGAGAACACGTTCAGCAGGGTGGACTTACCGCAGCCGGACTCACCCATCACGCCGATAACCGCGCCGCGCTCATCGTTGCCGGTGGCAACGCGACGGTCCAGGTTCAACGACAGGTTAGTCAGCACGGCAGGACGCGCCGGGTAGCTCACCGACAGGTCCTCAACAGCGATGGTGGAAGGCTGAGCCTCTTCACGCTCAGTTGCAGTCGAGTCCGTAGCGGCGGCGGGCAGGGGCGCGTCAATAATCTTCTGGGCGCTACGCAGGGCGGCAACGCCGTCCTCCGACTGGTGGTAGGCGGCACCCACATCACGCAGCGGCTGGTAGCATTCGGGGGCCAGCAGCAGCACGAGAATTGCGGTGTCCAGGCCCAGGGTGCCGTTGACCAGGCGCACACCAATCAGCACAGCAATCAGCGCAACCGAAATGGTGGTAATGAGCTCCAGAGCGAGCGAAGACATGAAAGCGCTACGCAGGGTCTGCATGGTGCGTTCACGGTAACGCTGGCCGAGGGCGTTCATAGAGCGGGTCTGTGCACGTTCACGGCCCAGACCGATAATGACGGGCAGGCCGCGCACCAGCTCCAGAATATGGTCGGAGAGGCGGTGCAGTTCAGCCTGCGCTTCTGCGGTTTCGTCGCGGGTGTTCTTACCAATCAGGATCATGAACACCGGAATAAGCGGCAGGGTGCATGCCAGCACCATGGCGCTCATCCAGTCTAGGGCCGCCACAACAACCCAGAGGATGAACGGCACAATCGCGGTGGACACGAACGCAGTCAGGGTCTTGGTGTAGTAGTCATCCAGAGCGTTCAGGCCGCGGGACAGCAGCACAGCGGTCGCGCCGGTACCTTCGGGGGTGTCTGCGCCACCGGTGGCGAGCACGCGCTTGAGCAGCGAGGAACGAATCTGAGATTTCGCCCCGGAGGCGGCACGCTGCGCGCTCACAGCCAGCAGGTAGTCGGTACCCGAGCGGACGAGCAGGGCAACCACGACGACCGCAATCAGGCCGGGGGTAATGGTGTCTGCGTCGCCGAAGAGCCCACCGAGGCCGAGCAGCCAGCCGCCGTGCGCCTCCAGCTGCGCCTGCGCGGAGCCCGAGAACTCAATGTAGGCGCGGTACACGTCCGGGGCGCTGGTCTCTTTGAGACGCGTGTGCTCGGCGGCAACAGCGGCGAAACCGGCGTGTGCCGCGCGGGCAATAATCACAGCCAGTGCGGCGCTGAAAAGCACCGTCGCGAGAGTGTGCACGGCAGTGATGACACCGAACGTGCTGAGGGTTTTACGGGCGTCAGGGCCCAGAGGCGGGCGGCGGTCAGCGCGGTCATTGCGCTTTCCGTCGGTCACCTCTGGTGCCTCGGTGTTCTGATGTTTGTCAGCATGACGCGGTGTGTGCGTTCGACTCACGTGTTGTCCTTAGTCTTCTGCTGTTTTTACCTCCCATCAGTTTAAGGGTTGGGCTATCCAATACCTATTTGACCAGTCAAGTTTCGGATAATTGGCTGTCCCTCACCCCGCGCTAGTTCTAGCCGCGCATCGCATCAGCGGGGCTCTTGCGGGATGCCACCCACGCCGGGTACGCCGAAGACACCAGACCGGTAAGGGCGCCAACGCCCACTCCGAGCACCACGAATCCGGGCGAGAGAACCGCCTGCCAGCCCTGCACGAGCGAAAGAATAATCGTCGCAATCATGCCGGAGCAGGCGCCGATGGAGCCGCCGAGCACGCCGAGCATGACGCCCTCCATGAGGAAGATGCGGGCAATCAGCCATTTACTCGATCCGATGGCGCGGCGCAGCGCAATCTCTGCGGTGCGCGATTGCACGGACAGATACATTGCGGTTGCCGCCGAGAGGGAGGCGAGCACCAGCAGAATACCGGAGAGCACACCCACGTACAGGCCCAGATCCGAGGCGATAGACGCGCGTAGGCTCTGCAGGTCGGAGGGGGTTTCCACGTTGATCTGGCTGGGTTCAGCGGGCTTGAGGGTCAGCGGAATTGCCTTGGCGACCGCTTTGCCGTAGCCCCGTTCGGTTTCGGTAATGTAGGTCACCTGGCCGCGTCCGGTGCGCTGAAGTGTGCCCGGCGAGACAATGACCGTATTCCTGAATTCGTAGCCGCTATTGCCGGGGTCGAAAAGGCCGACGACCGGCATCAGCTGACCATCCACCCATATGCTCACACCGGGTGCCACCTGCGGCAGTCCGCCGAGCTTAATGCCGTAGTCGACGACGGGCATCTCGCCGGGGCGGGGCTCGGTTGTGGCGTTATCTGCAGCCTTATCTTCGGGAATAATGCCGAGGGCACGGGCAGCGGAGACCGAGACGATAGCGCCGGAGAGCTGCTCGGAGCGTTCACGGTCAGCAACGTTCTGCTGGGTGAGGGTCGAGTTCATCTGTTCGAGCGCACGCAGGGTTTCGGGGTTCATGCGGGCACCGATTTGCTCAAGCCGGGTCTTCGAGGTGGAGCTGAGGCCAATCGCCGTTTTGGGTTCGTCCTCGTAGGGGCTGAACCGGGTGATTCGCACGTCGGCGGGCGCCACGCTGCTGACGAATCCGGTGTTCTTCACGTAGTCCAGCGCGCTAATGCGGTCGGCAACATTCTGCGCGGATTCACCCTGCCGGTAGGTTCCGAGCACGTTCTCATCATTATCCCTGTCGCTGATGTAGAGCGTGGACTGTTCGGATCCGAGCAGGCGCTGGTTCACCTGGTAGCTGGCGGATTCGCTCATGCCGGAGGCGCTGATGAGTCCACCCACGCCCAGCGCGAAGGACAGGCCCAGCAGCAGGGTGCGTAGCGGTCGTGAGGTGAGCGCGGAAATCGCCTCGATACTGTCGTCGGTGAGGAAGCTTCCGCGGCGGTGCGTAGCGGGCTTCTCCCCCGGTGCGAGGCCGGCGGGGGCACCCACCGTGGCTTTTGCAGGGGTGGCTGTTGCAACCGGCACAGCCTCGGCGACCGGCACCTCAGCGACCGGCACCGTAGCCAAGTCTGTGCGGCTCTGCTCGTGCAGCCGCCCATCCTCAATGCGGATCACGCGGCGTGCGGCGGCGGCAACCTCCGGGTCGTGGGTAATCACCAGCACGGTACAGCCGGTCGCGTTAATGCGCTGCAGAATCTCAATGACCTTGGCGCTATTGTGGCTATCCAGGTTGCCGGTCGGCTCGTCGGCAAGAATCAGCGGCGGGCGCGTGGCGAGGGCACGAGCAATGGCGCAACGCTGCTTCTCGCCACCGGAAAGGTAACGGGTACGGATGCTGGCGCGGTCGCTCAACCCCAGAAATTCTAGGGTTTCTTCGGTGCGTTGCAGGCGCTCGCTGTAGGGTACGCCCTGCACGCGCAGACCCATGGAGGCGTTGGTCGTGCTGGTTTCGTCCAGCAGCATGTTTGAGGACTGGAAGATGAAGCCGAGGTGGTCTCGGCGCATTTCGTCGCGTTCTCTGTCGCTGAGTCCTTCCGTGTTTTTGCCGAAGAGGCTGTAGGTTCCGCTGGTGGGAGTGTCTAGCAGGCCAATGGCGTTGAGCAGGGTGGATTTACCGGAGCCCGACGGACCAATAATGGCGAGGAATTCGCCGCGTTCGACCACCAGGTCGAGGTGGTCGAGGACTGCTCGTTCGCTCCCCTCGAAAACACGGGTAATGCCGTGCATTTCGATAGCGGGCGCGGTACCGAGCCCGGCGGCAGGTGTAGCGGCGGACGCTACGTTGGGCGCAATTGTAGGCGCACGTCCTGGGCTTGTGTCTGGGGTTATCTTACGGCGGCTCATGAGACAAGCACCTTCTGTCCCGTGCTGAGGTTCGCGTTGATAGCGGCGTATCCGCCGGCGGTGCGCAGAACCTCAACGTTGACTCGTTCGGTGGCGGGCGCATCCTTGCTGGTCGAGGTGGAGCTTCCGCCCTTTTCAACAAGCACGTAGGTGCCCTGGGAATCCTGACGTACCGCGGTAGTCGGCACGGCGAGGGTGGTTGAGGTGTTGCCCTTACTGGTGATGGATGCGCTCTGCCCCGGAGTGAGCTTGCTCGGGTCGTCGGCGCTGAATCGCACGCTCTTTGCCGCACCCTTGGAGGGGTCGTTCTGCAGCTCACCAATGCTGGTGATGGTGCCCTCCACGCTGCCGGTGGAGGTGCGCAGGCTAACGCGGTCGCCGGCCTTGAGCTTATTGGCAACGGAGAGCTCAACGCTGGATTCCACGTAGGGTTCGCTAGTTTCTACACTCGCGATGGGGTTGCCGTCGTTAATGAGCTGGCCGACTGCCGCAACTGCGGTGACGGTGTGGCTTCCGCCGGGCAGAATCGCGTAGTTGTTGCGGGCAATGCTGGTGACCCCTTCGCTGGGCACGCCGGTCAGGTGCGCGCGGTGCAGGCGCGTGACGGCGTCGAGGGTGTCTTCGGTGACGGTGCCGCTCTGAGCGGTGGCGTACCCGGCGGAGTTCAGCGCCTTCTGGAAGGCGAGCACGTCGTCGCCGTTATCGCCCAGGTTGAGGTCGCGGTACAGCGGCAGCGGCCCCTCCAGCACGAAGACGGGGTCGGCACCAATGATGCCGATGAAGTCACCGGCCTTGAGCACGTTGCCGGGCTTCTGGTTCTGGTAGACGAGCACCGGCTCACCGTTGGTGCGCGCGCTAATCGGGGCGGTCTCTCCCGCCTTGGTGGTTCCGGCAATGGCGAGGCCCTCACTGACGGTTCGTTCTTCAACCTTCGCCCAGACCGGAATCACGGTTTTCGCCTGCACGGCCGGGTCGGGGCCCGTGGCGGCGTAGCGGGTGCCCAGGTAGAAGGACAGCATGAGCGAACCGATGGCGAGAATAGCCAGCAGCAGGAGCACGCAGGGTCGGGCGATGCGCTCGCTAAAGCGGTGCCCGCTGTTTTGGTTTTTCGTGTGAGTGGTCATGGCGGTGTCTTTCTGAACTGTGTCAGCGCTGTCTATTTCTCTGCGCTATATTTCGTTGCGCTGTCTTTTAGCGCCCCGGTTTACTGGTGCTCCAGAACGTACTGCTTGAACTTCTCGTCGCGGTCGCGGTCGGCTTGGCGTTCCTGGTCAAGCTGCGACTGGTACTTGCGGATGAGCGGCATCTGGTACTGAGCTTCCAGGTCGTAGAGCTGCTTGCTCATGCCGACCTGCTGGTTACATTCGGCCTGGATGGTGGCGATGCGAATCTCTTCTTCGGAGGCGGGCTTGTTGAATCCGTCGTTCTTGCTCAGCTGCTCAGCCAGCGGGGTTTCCTCGGCGACAGAGCCTGCCGAGCGAGGGGTGAGACCGCGGTCGGAGACGCACTGCTTCCACTTCTCTTCGAGCTCGCGGTGCAGTTTGCTACCGTAAACGGCATTGCCCGCCTCGGTGGAGATACGACTGGATGTGGACTGCCCTTCATTCTCGGGCCTCTTACCTTCGGGCACCGCGGCCTCCAGGGTCTCGCGGGCCTTGGGGTAGCATTCGGTGCGAAGCTTGTCCTCGGGGCTCATGCTCTCCCCCGAGTGATAGGAGATGGGGGCGGCTGCGTTGTTGGGGTCTCGCTTCTGAAAACCGTACTTCTGGGCGTACTCGACATTCCAGGGACCGTACTTTCGCCCCATCTCGCCGCGGGGCGCACCCTCAGAGTAGGGAGCCTGGATGGTGTAGTTCTGCCCGTGTTCGGCAAAGCACTGCTTCATAGCAATCTGAAAGGCCGTGTATTCGTAGTGAGTGCGCTCGTAGTAGGTGTAATCGTCCAGGGGCATCTTCACGATGTCCTGTTCCGCGTCAAAGACGGCGTGGACGCTTTCGTCACGTTCCAGCGGCGGGTTGAAGAGCGAGCATGCGCTCAGCGGGAGCACGCCGATGGCCAGCAGGGCACCCGTGGTGAGCAGGCGGCGGCTCATGCCAGTGCGAGAAGTAGCTCCGGTGCGGCGGTTGGGGGACTTCATCGTCAAACTCCTTATCGTGAGAGTGAGTTGTACACCACATTACACCTTTTACTCCCTGTCACGCCCGAATTTCGGGGGGGGTGTGCACCAAAAAATTTTTGCGCGCCCACTCGCCTGCCGCAAGCTGCATCCTCTGCGGGAATATCCTCTGGGGACATAGAAAAATCCCCCGAACTTCTCAGAAGAGAAATCCGGGGGATCCTTCAATCAGCTACATGCTACTTGGTCGGCAGTTCAGCCAGTTCGGTAGCGTCGTGAGCGTCGGGGATGTGATCCACGTGCAGACGCTTACGGAAGACCCAGTAGGTCCATGCCTGGTAGACGAACACGACCGGCAGACCAAGGCAGGTCACAAAGGTCATAACGCCCAGGGTGTACTCGGAGCTGGATGCATTCGCAATGGTGAGCGAGTATGCCGGGTCCAGGGTGGAGGGCAGAACGTTCGGGTACATTGCGGTGAAGATTGCCAGCGCACCGAATGCGAGGAACACGGACAGACCAGCGAAAGCGCGACCCTCACGGCCACCCTTTGCGGAGATCCAAGCAATCAGAACAGCAACCACAGCCAGGATGGTGCACAGCCAGGAGATACCGTTACCGGTGGTGAAGTCCAGAGCCAGAACCCATGCAACGATCGGCAGCAGCAGGACGGGAGACCAGCGTACCAGGGTGTTGCGGGCACGGTCACGGATATCGCCGTCGGTCTTCAGAGCGACGAAGGCAAGACCCTGAACCAGGGAGAAGCCAACGAAGCCCAGACCGCCGAGCAGAACCGGCAGGGAGACCCAAGCGAAGGCGCCGCCGACGCGGTCACCATTGTCGTTGATGGGCAGACCCATGGAGGTCAGGCCCAGCAGAGCACCGACGAGCAGTGCAATACCGAAGGAGGAGACGGACAGAGCGATGTTCCAGTTACGGATCCACTTCTCGTCGTTCTTCTTACCGCGGTATTCAATTGCGACCACGCGCAGAATCAGGAAGACCAGCGCGAGGGTCAGAGGAATGTACAGAGCCGAGAAGAGGGCTGCGTACCAGATGGGGAATGCTGCGAAGATAGCAGCACCGCCGGACACAATCCACACCTCGTTACCGTCCCAGACGGGGCCGATGATGTTCAGCAGCAGACGACGTTCCTTCTCGTTCTTGGTGAACTTGGAACCCATCAGCATACCGACACCCAGATCGAAACCATCCAGAATCATGTACATGATGAGGAAGACGCCAATGGCGACAAACCAGAGGGTGGGCAGGCCAGGCTGACCGGCAAAGATATTGAAATCAAAGTTCATGGTGAATCAATCCTTACCCGCCTAGTAGGCGAACTCCAGCACATCGCGCTTGGACTTGTCGTTGGACTCGTCCTCGTGGGGCGACTGAACCAGCTCGGGCATTGCTGCCACAACACCGGCCTTGACGTACTTGATGAGCAGGTAAACCTCAACCACCATCAGCACGCCGTAGAGCAGGCCCAGGGTGAGCAGGGAGAAGAGGATTTCTTCACCGGAAACACCCGGGGAGATAGCTGCTGCGGTGAACAGGTGAATCGAGGGATCACCCTGAAGGTTCGGAGCCACAACGAAGGGCTGGCGGCCCATTTCGGTGAAGATCCAGCCCAGTGCGATTGCGAAGAAGGGAGCCATGATGGACCAGACAGCAACGTTCTTGAGCAGCTTGGACTCGGGAACGGTGCCAACGCCCTTCTTACGGGTTACCCACAGTGCGTAGAGGTAGAGGGGCAGTACGACTGCACCCAGACCAATCATGCCGCGGAAGCCCCAGTAGGAGACCTCGAGGGAGGGCAGGTAGTCAATCTTCTGACCTGCACGCTCGCCGTAGAGCGGGTTGTTGGGCAGGTTGGTGCCGAACTTAGCTTCGTACTCGGGCAGCAGGGTCTGAATACCCTTCACCGGGGTATCGAAGTTGTCGTGTGCCAGGAAGGACAGCACGCCGGGGACCTCGATGATGGGGGTGATCTTGTCGCAGCTCTGAGCGCCGAGCTCGCCGATGGTCAGAACAGAGAAGGCGGTACCGTCGTGGCACGCAGCTTCTGCGGCAGCCATCTTCATGGGCTGCTCGTGGATCATCATCTGTGCCTGCAGGTGGCCGGATGCACCAACACCTGCGAACGCGAGGAGACCAACGACTGCGCCCAGGCGCAGGGACTTGATCCAAACCTGGAAGTCCTTCTTGTCTCGTGCGCCCTTGTCGGACTCACCAACGACGACCTTGCCGTCAACGACCTTGTCGATGCCGTCCTTGCGGCGACGCCACAGCTTGTACCAGGCAATACCGACCAGGAAGCCACCGGCAACCTGAATGGATGCGGTGATGACGTGAGAGAAGGTCACCCATGCGAGGGGGTTCATCAGCACTGCGCCAATGTCGGTCATGCGGGGACGACCGTCAATCATTTCTGCACCGACGGGGTGCTGCATCCAGGAGTTTGCAACCAGAATGAAGAATGCAGAAATCCAGGAGCCGAGAACTGCCATGAACAGACAGAAGGCGTGGACTGCGGGCTTGAGGCGGTCCCAACCGAAGATCCACAGACCAAGGAAGGTCGACTCAACGAAGAAGGCGAAGAGGCCTTCCATTGCCAGCGGAGCGCCGAAGACGTCGCCGACGAAGCGGGAGTATTCACTCCACGCCATGCCGAACTGGAATTCCTGAACCAGACCGGTGGCCACACCCATAGCGAAGTTAATGAGGTACAGCTTGCCCCAGAACTTCGTCATGCGCTTGTATTCGTCCTTCTTGGTACGAACGTAGCAAATGTACAGGTAGGTCACCACAAGGCCCAGACCCAGAGTCAGCGGAACCATGAAGAAGTGGTAGACGGTGGTAATACCGAACTGCCACCTACCAAAATCAAGGGGATCCATTGATAGGTCCTTACTATGTGTGTACTTAATGTGCGTTTGTGCCAGATTTCGGGTAGTCCACCATCGATGGAGGGCATACGAGAGTTACTGACACAGTGTCTCTCATGCTTCTAAGGTACAGGGTTTTCCTAAGAAGCTGTGAGTAGGCTGTGCATAGTATGGACGTTTATTGTTTGACGTTTCGCTAAAGGTACCTTGGACGTTATCCCTCGATGCAAGGGTGGTGAGAGGAATGAGACACGATGGTGCCTTGCGGGGTTGAGAAGCAGTTTCGGAACCTTGGTGAAATATTGCAGTTTTTAATATTTTCTGCAAAATTTTGGTGACAGATTTCGTGATTGTGACAGGTGCTTCAAGTAGTGCTCAAAGCTTAAATTTGCCTGTTTCATGCGGAATTTACGCGGAATCTCCGAGAATTGCGTGACTATTCTCACACAAAATTCATGGATTGTGACACGCCAGCCACCACTGCCCCGCAAGGCACCGCAATGCCCCGCAAGGTACCGCACGCTACATATCGATGCTCTACATATCAATGCTCTCGGCATCCAGCTGATGAGCACCCGCAATAATGAATTCCTTACGCGGAGCCACCTCAGAACCCATCAACAAGGAGAACGCACGCTCGGCAGCCTCCGCATCCTCAATGCGAATACGGCGCAACATGCGATGACGCGGATCCATCGTCGTCTCAGCCAGCTGGTCAGCGTCCATCTCACCCAGACCCTTATAACGCTGAATGGGTTCCTTATAGGACACCCCCTGCTCCCGCAGAGAATCCAGAAGCTCGTGCAGCTGCTTCTCCGAGTAGGTGTACACCATCTCGTTCGGCTTGCCGCGGCGCACCACCTCCACACGATGCAGAGGCGGAACCGCAGCGTACACGCGACCCGCCTCAATCAGCGGACGCATGTAACGGTAGAACAGGGTCAGCAGCAGGGTACGGATGTGGGCGCCGTCCACGTCCGCATCGGTCATCATAATGACCTTGCCGTAGCGAGCAGAGTCCAGGTCAAAGGTACGACCCGAACCCGCACCGATCACCTGAATCAGCGCCGCGCACTCAGCATTCGCGAGCACATCAGTCACCGAAGCACGCTGAGTGTTCAGGATCTTACCGCGAATCGGCAGCAGAGCCTGATACGAGGAAGAACGCGCCAGACGCGCCGTGCCCAGCGCCGAGTCACCCTCCACAATGAACAGCTCAGAATGCTCAACATTGGTCGAACGGCAATCCACCAGCTTGGTGGGCATGGACGAAGACTCCAGCGCGGTCTTACGGCGCTGAGTTTCCTTATGGATGCGCGCCGAGACGCGGGTCTTCATCTCAGAGACGACCTTCTCACACAGAGCGGTCGCCTGAGCCTTCTCCGCACGGGCGGTCGACTCCAGGCGAGCCTTCAGCGCATCGCCCACGACCTTCGACACGATCTGGCGAACCGCCGGGGTACCCAGAATCTCCTTGGTCTGACCCTCAAACTGCGGCTCGGCAAGACGCACGGTCAGCACGGCGGTCAAGCCGGCGAGCACGTCGTCCTTCTCAATCTTGTCGTTACCCACCTTGTACTTGCGGGCATTATCGGCAAGGTGCTTGCGCATCACGCGCAGCAGGCCCTGCTCAAAACCGGTCGTGTGAGTACCGCCCTTGGGGGTGGCAATAATGTTCACGAAGCTGCGGACCGTCGTCTCGTAACCAATGCCCCAGCGCAGCGCAACGTCCACTTCGCAATCGCGCTCCACGTCGGTCAGCTGCGAGCGGCCGTCCTCACCCAGCACCGGCACGGTCTCGGTGAAAGATCCGCTGCCGCTAAAACGCCAGGTGTCGGTAATACGCTCATCGTGCGCCAGAAACTCGACGAACTCGCTAATGCCGCCGTCGTACTGGAAAACTTCCTCGTGGGGTTCCAGCTCGCCGGGGGTGCCGGGCAGTCGGCGCTCATCACGGATGCAAATACGCAGACCCGGAATGAGGAACGCGGTCTGGCGCGCACGAGCAGCCAAGTCCTCGTAGCTGAACTTAGCGTCGGGGGTGAAAATCTGCGGGTCAGCCCAATAGCGCACACGGGTGCCGGTCACGCCACGCTTAGCGCGACCCACAATCTGCAGGGCGTCAGTGCCCTCGGTTGCGGGAGTGAACGGATCTTCGGGCTTGGGGGTGCGGCCGGACTCGAAGAATCCGGGAATGCCGTGGCGGAAGGACATCTGGTAGGTCTTCGAGCCACGGTCCACCTGCACGTCCAGACGGGAAGACAGCGCGTTCACCACGGAAGCGCCCACACCGTGCAAACCACCGGACGCGTTATAGGAGCCGCCGCCAAACTTACCGCCGGCGTGTAGCTTGGTGAATACGACCTCGACACCGGACAGGCCGGTGCGCGGCTCAATGTCGGTGGGGATACCGCGGCCATCATCGCGCACCTCAACCGAACCGTCACGGTACAGAATGACCTGGATGGACTGGCCGAAACCGGCGAGCGCCTCATCCACCGAGTTGTCGATAATCTCCCAGAGGCAGTGCATCAGGCCGCGAGAGTCGGTGGAGCCAATGTACATGCCCGGGCGTTTGCGTACAGCTTCCAGACCTTCCAGCACGGAGAGGTGACGGGCGGTGTAGTTCGAAGACGCCACGGGAATCCTTTCGGCAAGTGATGACTGTGTGCAAGTGATGACTGTGTATTCAGCACGGCAAGCTTGCGGAAGGGAGAAAAAATGCCCCGGGCTTGCGCTCATAGTGCTCTAAGTTTCTATTCTATCGTGGCTTGTTGCCCGCTTCTGCCTGCGCCGTCATGAGGCTCTCTGTACCGTTATTAGACGCTGCCGAGAGAATGAAACAGCAGAAAAGCACCGGCTGCCACTCCCCTATGGAGTAGCAGCCGGCGTGTGAGTATCTGTGGATGTCTGAATTTTTAGGGGTCGCTTCTGAGGTGTCCGCCCTGGGCGCCTCATAGCAGTGGCACTGCCCTAGTGAGCTTCACCCGAGGCGCGCGAGGAGCTCTCGTGACGGTTCGTGACCATGATATTGGACTTGAAGTAAAACTCTTCGGGAAGCTCATTCGTGACCGGGCCGTGCGGGAATTCGCTGAGCTTTGGCACGAAGTACCAGTCCATCAGCTCGCCGCTGCTCTGCTTGAGCACACGGCGTTCCCTCATGGCGTGGCGTACCTTGCGGCGCAGGCGCGGGCTGTCTTTCAGAGTGCTGGTGAAGACCCACGGAGTCTCGTAACCCTCGGTGATCATGCCGAAGGTGATGCGCAGGTTGCCATTCTCGTCGGCGTCCATCGTGAAGTCGCCGTCTGCGATATCGGTGAAGGCGAGCATCCAGCTGTGTCGGCGTTCGTAGCTTTCGCGGGTGGTCTGCAGCGCCGCAATGATGCGGTGGTCGATCAGCAGCTCCACCTTGCGTTCGGTGATTTCGCCCAGACGAGCGTAGGAGCCGAAGGCGCGGTTGGCGCCGCTGCGGCGAGGCCACTTCGTCACCGCACCGTGCGGCACCTCCCCCGCAAAGGTAAAGGGGCCCGTCATGGTGCCGGGCAGACGCAGACGCTCAAACGGAGCAGTCGGCAGGAAGGTCGTCAGCAGCTGATCGGAGCTGACCGACTTACCCCAGCGCGCCATCTCAAAAATGGTCGGTTCAGGGCCTACAGGGTAGATATGCGGCATCTTGCGACCGAACTCGTCAAAGCCCTCAATAAACTCACCGTTGGAGCTGTACCCGGGCATGGTCGCACCGAGCGGGCGAGTCCACGACCCCGAATACGGCTTGGTCAGATGCGGGTTCTCCACCGGCAGGATGCTGGTGCGAGCACCCAGGTAGGCGGGCATGCGCGAGAGGTTACGCCAGGCGAACTTCGCGGCAACCGCCTCGCGCCACCACATCGGGCGTTTGCCCGGGGTCTGCCCGCCCAGGCAGTGCATGAGTAGCCAGAATCCAGCCCAGCCGAGGCACCCTGCGGCAACCACGCAGAAGATAATCGTCAGCACAGTGTGCAGGGTTCCGGTCGCCCAGATATTCGTGGCGATTAGAGCCATGAACGCCACCCACGCAGCCATGACGTACGGGCCGAGCGTAATCATCGGATCGACCACCTTCACGGCGGCAATGACGCGGCGGTTCAGGCCGCGCCACACGTAGGAGTACGCCCAGCATCCGGCGGCAAGGGCGAGTGCCATCAGCAGAAGAAGGATGAGCATCGGTGTGTCTCTTTCGCTGCAGGTTTTTCTACCGCGGTCGGTGACAGCAAGCGTCGAGCAGATGCCTCGCTGAAAGGCTCTTCAATAGCAAAACTCGCCTGCCGAAGATACCTTCAGCAGACGAGTTTCTTTGGTGTCACTAACCTTGAGGTAAAACTTCTTTACCTATTGTGCCTTTAATTGGTATCCCTGTGGGGGATTTTAGGGGGATGCACGAAAAAATCGCACCCAACCCCGCGTTTTCACCCATCAGACCGGCACAGCGAGTATGCTCTGGCGCCTCAGCGACGGTTCTAGGACGCCAGCGCAGCAGCAATCTGAGGAATCAGTGCCTCAAAAGCACGCGCACGGTGGCTAATCGAGTTCTTAATCTCGGCGGGAATCTCAGCGCAAGACTTGCCAGCGTACTGACCCTCGTACAGGGCGTTCTCACCGTTCAGCTCCACGGGGCGCAGAATCGGGTCGTAACCGAAGCCGCCCTCCCCCGCCGGTGCGGTCAGCAGCTCACCGGGCAGCTCGCCGTACTCGACCGCATCAAAACCGTTCGGGGAGGCAACCGAGGCCGCGCAGCAGAATTTCGCGCCGCGGTGCTCGGCAGAAATATCGCTCAGCTGAGCCAGCAGCAGGTTCAGGTTCGCGGAATCGTCACCGTGGCGACCCGCCCAGCGCGCCGAGAAAATACCGGGGGCGCCGTTGAGCACATCCACCGACAGGCCGGAATCATCAGCAATAGCGACCAGGCCGGTTGCCTCGGCAACAGCGCGCGCCTTCAGCAGGGAGTTCTCAGCGAAGGTCACGCCGGTCTCGGGAACATCGGGGGCGTTCACGCTGGAGGCGTCAACCACCTGGGTATCAACGTCCAGGCCGTCAATGCGTCCGCGCAGAATTTCGCGCAGTTCCTTGAGCTTGCCCTTATTGTGGCTTGCCAGAACAATCTTTGCGTCTGCCATAGTTTCTCCTTGTCGACGGAACTAGTTACTGGGACGGGTTAGTGTGCCAGTGCTTCACGCTGAATCTGAGCCAGCTCTGCGGTGCCTTCCAGCGCCAGGTCGAGCAGGCTGTTGAGCTCGTCGCGGTCGAAAGGCGCGCCCTCGGCGGTGCCCTGAACCTCAACGAACTTGCCGCTGCCGGTGACGACCACGTTCATGTCGGTCTCGGCGCGAACGTCTTCGGTGTAGGGCAGGTCCAGCATGGGGGTGCCGTCAATAATGCCCACCGAAATTGCGGACACCGAATCGATCAGCGGGTTCGCCTTAGCGGGCAGAATCTTCTGCTCCTTCGCCCAAGAAATAGCGTCTGCCAGCGCCACGTACGCGCCGGTAATAGAAGCGGTGCGGGTGCCGCCGTCAGCCTGCAGAACGTCACAGTCGAGCACGATGGTGTTCTCACCCAGTTCGTCCATGTTGATGACCGCACGCAGGGAGCGACCAATCAGGCGAGAAATCTCGTGGGTGCGGCCGCCCACGCGGCCCTTCAGCGACTCGCGAGAAGAACGGGTGTTGGTGGCGCGCGGCAGCATCGCGTACTCGGCGGTCACCCAGCCCTTACCTTCGCCCTTGAGCCAGCGCGGCACGCCCTCGGTGAAGGATGCGGTGCACAGCACGCGGGTGTTGCCGAACTCGATGAGGGCGGAACCCTCAGCGTTGCGGGACCAGCCGCGGGTAATGGTGATGGGGCGCAGTTCGTTGAGGGCGCGGCCGTCTTCGCGGGTTGCAGTCATGGGTTCTCCTTGAATCTGTCTGCGGGGTCTGTGTCTGTCTGTTGAATCTATGTCAAAAAGTGGGCGGGGCTGAGCGCAGTTTGCACTAGTCCAGTTTGTTTTAGCCCAGGTCGGGTTTAGCCTAGTCCAGCTCGGGCTTCGCCTAATCTAGCTCAGGCTTGGGCAGCGCAATCGCGGTGTTCAGCGGCGGATCAAGCACCTCCACCACGTTCAGGGTGGACGTGACCGGGTGAGCCTCCGTCGGGCGCGGGTAGATGCGGTAACTTGCCGCCATTTCGGCAATGCCGACCGGGCCAGAGAAAGCACTGCGCGCCTCCGCGCGAGCGATGTCCGGGTCGTTCCACACGGGCAGGTGGGTCAGCAACAGGTTACGCACACCCGCCTCCGTGGCAGCCTCGCCGGCGCGCTTGCCGGTCAGATGAATACCGCGCAGGGCTTCGTCTCGACCCTCCTGGTAGGCTGCCTCGCAGAGGAACAGGTCAGCACCGCGCGCAGCCTTGACCAGGCCCTCGCACAGGTCGGTATCGCCCGAGTACGAGAACACGGTGTGACCCTCGCGGTCATTGCAGATGATGCGCAGCGCGTACGGATCCTTCGAGGGGTGAACCACACGGAACGGCTCCACGCGGAAGGGACCAATCTGCACGGGCTCACCCTCAGTCCAGGTGTGGTACTCAAACTCGGTGCTCATGCCCGGATCCGGGTCCAGGCCGTGAGTCGCCGAAAGGTACTCGTTAATCGCGGCGGGACCGTACAGCGGAATGCGGCCCTTGGGCCAGCCGCGCGGATCCCACTTGACCGCCACGTGCAGACCGGACAGGTCGATGCAGTGGTCCGGGTGCAGGTGCGAAATCAGAATCGCGTCGATATCGCTCAAATCGATATGGCGCTGGAGCATGCCGAGGGAGCCGTTGCCCATGTCCATGATGATGCGCCAGGTTCGACCCGCGAAGTCCGTGGCGGTGAGCATGTAGCAACTAGCCGGTGAGACGGGGCCGGGAAAGGAGCCCGTGCAACCGATAACGGTTAGACGCATGAGGTGTCGTCCTTAGGGGTGGTGCCAGAAAATTCGGTGCCCGCGACAGTGTGTGCTGCCTCTGCAGGATCTGCCGATTCGTCGAGGGTGATGCTGCGGTGTGCCGCAAGCATTTCGGGGGTGAGTGCCGCCAGCGAGCCGGTCGGGTAGCGTTCCGCCACGGAGCTGGTGTGGCGCACGTTGGTGACCTCGGGGCCGAGGAAGCGGCGTGCCAGCTGCGAGAACGTCTCAGATTCGCCGGTGGCGAGGAATTCGTGGTGCGGGTTTTCCGCGGGGACCGGGCTTTCAATGGCGTGGTTGAGCAGTTCGCGGTACACGTCCTTCGCGGTCTCATCCGCGGAGGAAACCAGGGTGACGTCCTCACCCATAATGTAGGAAATCACGCCGGCCAGCAGCGGGTAGTGGGTACAGCCGAGCACGAGGGTGTCCACGCCGGCGTCCTTGAGCGGCTGCAGGTACTCGCGGGCGGTCTCCAGCAGCTCGGGGCCGGAGGTAATGCCCTTCTCCACGAACTCCACGAAGCGCGGGCACGCCACCGAGTGCACCTCAAGGTTCGGGGTAATCGCGAAAGTGTCCTCGTAGGCGCGGGAGGTGACGGTCGCCTCCGTCGCAATCACGCCAATCTTGCGGTTGCGGGTTGCGGCGAGCGCACGGCGGGCGGCGGGCTGAATCACCTCGATGACGGGGATGCCGTACTGGCGGGTGTAGCGTTCGCGGGCGTCGCGGAGCACCGCTGCGGAGGCGGTGTTGCAGGCGATGACGAGCATTTTCACGCCGGAGTCGACGAGTTCGTCCATGATGCGCAGGGCGTTGGCGCGTACTTCTGCGATTTTGAGGGGGCCGTAGGGGCCGTGGGCGGTGTCGCCGACGTAAATGATGCGTTCGTGAGGCAGCTGGTCCATGATGGCGCGTGCCACGGTGAGTCCGCCAACGCCGGAGTCGAAGACGCCGATGGGTGCCGCGGCGGTGGGGCCTACGGGCGCGGGGCTACCCCAGGGGGTGCGGGCACGGTAGGGATTTGTTGCGTCGATGCTGTCACTCATGTGTCACCTACACTTCGTTATCGGTCGGGTACCACGTTCTATACTAACTCGCTAAGGTTACCCTTTTAGTCCGTTGAGCGGTTAGATGAGTCGAGAACCACCATTATGTGGTTGTATATGACGATAGTTTGAGGGGGAATTTGAAAAATTCGTTCTATTCTTGCTCGTTTGCCCCGCCATTTGTCCCGCCAAATACTCCGCCGGTCGTTTCTTCGTCGTCCAGCCCGTCGAGCATGGCGAGCATGAGAGAGTCCTGAACCCAGGAGACAAAGTTGTACACCACAGCCATGTACTCTTCTTGGGTCTCGATCTCGGAAGGGTCGGTGAACGCCGCAATATCTTCTGCGGTGTCTTCGTCCACGATGTAGAGGCGGTCGGCGAGCACCAAGCGGATATCGCCGAGCGCAGCAGCCCAAGCGCGGGCGTGTTCTTCGTTCAGGCGCAGGTCGCTGGACTCAATGTCGAAGGCGAGCATTGCGAGGTTCGCGCGTTTAGTTTCGCGCAGGTCGCGTTCGGTATAGCGGCGGTATTCGGTGGCGGCCTCGTCGTCACTGCTTGCGGCGGGTAGCAGGCGTGCTACGGCACTGTCGGCGGGGGTAGTGGGGTTTTCGGTGATGCCGACCAGCGCCTCCAACGGGTCGACGGTGCCGCCGTCGGCGGTGGTATCTGCCGGGCGCAGTAGCGCGCGCACGTCTTCGGCGAGTTCGCGAATCAGGTCACGTTCGGCGGGTTCGAAGGAGGCGGTGTAGCCTCCGGGGGTGCGGCGGAAGGGCCGTGCCATTAGTTTTCTACTTTCTCGAAGGTTGCCAGCAGACCCCAGGCGTGCATTGCCTGGGTGTGTTTTTCGGCGTCTTCGCGCGAGCCGGTGAAGACGATTGCCTTGCCGTTGTTGTGTACCTGCAGCATGAGCTCTTCTGCGCGGGCGCGGGAGTAGCCAAAGTGGCTGCGGAAGACGTAGGACACGTAGGTCATGAGATTGACGGGGTCGTTCCAGACGATGACGTTCCAGGGGGTGTCTGTGGCGAGGATGTTCTCCAGGGCGGTGTCGAGGTCGGTGTCCTCGAGGGTTCCGGTGGAGAGGATCACGGCGGTAGTGTTCATTGGTTTCCTTTGCGGCCGGTTCCCTTTGATTATACGGGCGGGTATGTGTTGCCCCTGTGTTGCCTCTGTATTGCTCTGGTGTTCGTCCTGTACTGCTCCCGCACAGAGTGCTGGTAATTTGTCATACTACAGTACTTAGAGTCAAGAATACTTTATGTAGTGATTGACACGCCGATTCAAGAGGAAAAATACCCTAATACCCCACTACAATAAACACATGGCTACTACCTCTCTTCTCACCGACCACTACGAACTGACCATGCTCCAGGCGGCACTCGCCTCCGGCGCAGCCAACCGTAAGTGCACCTTCGAAGTCTTCACCCGCCGCCTGCCCGCAGGCCGCCGCTACGGCATCCTCGCAGGCACCGGCCGATTCCTCGAAGGCCTCGCTAACTTCCGCTTCAACGACGAAGAACTCTCCTTCCTCTCCTCCCGCAATATCGTCAACAAAGAGACCCTCTCCTACCTCGAATCCTTCACCTTCAGCGGCAATATCCGCGGCTACGCAGAAGGCGAAGCGTTCTTCCCCCACTCCCCCGTCCTGCAGGTCGAAGGCACCTTCGCCGAAGCGTGCGTCCTCGAAACCTACCTGCTGTCCATCCTGAACTTTGACTCCGCCGTGGCAAGCGCCGCCTCCCGCATGAGCGCAGCCGCAGGCAACCGCCCCTGCCTCGAAATGGGTTCGCGCCGCGCCCACGAACGCGCCGCCGTCTCCGCCGCACGCGCCGCCGTGATTGCCGGCTTCGCGGGCACCTCCAACCTGGAGGCTGGCCTGCGCTACGGCCTGCACACCATCGGCACCAGCGCCCACGCCTTCACCCTGCTGCACGACAGCGAACGTGAAGCGTTCGAGGCGCAGCTGCGTTCCCTCGGCGCCCGCACCACCCTGCTCGTCGACACCTACAACGTGGACGAGGCGGTCCGCCTCGGCGTGGAACTCGCTGGCGAAGAGCTCGGCGGTGTGCGCCTGGACTCCGGCGATCTGGTCGCCACCGCGGCACGTGTGCGTGAACTGCTCGACTCGCTCGGCAACACCCACACCAAGATCACCGTCACCAGCGACCTGGACGAGTACGCCATCGCATCCCTGGCGGCAGCACCCGTGGACTCCTACGGCGTGGGCACCAAGCTGGTCACCGGTTCCGGCGCGCCGACCTCCTCCATGGTGTACAAGGTTGTTGAGCGTGAGAACTCCGCCGGTGAAATGCAACCGGTCGCTAAGGCGTCGGCTGGCAAGGCGTCCATCGGCGGGGCCAAGCGTGCGGCCCGCCGCCTCAACGGCATGGGCATTGCGACCGCCGAGGTTCTGGGCACCCACGAGGACCCGAGCCTGCTCGAAGACACCCGCCCGCTCATGGTGGACTTCGTCCGCAACGGCGAGCTACTCCCCGGCTTCACCGGCGAGGAAGGCGTGCGCCGCGCAACCGCCCGCCACGTAGCATCCCTGGCTGAGCTTCCCGAAGCTGCCCACCGCCTCTCGGAGGGTGAGCCGATCATTCCGACCGAATTCATCTAAACCACCCTTCTGAGATACTGTTTTCACCTGGCGAATCTTCACCTGGCGAATCAGAGTGAAAACTCATTCCTACTTGTAAAGGACAGACATGTCTAAGGCACTGATTATTGTTGACGTGCAGAACGATTTCTGCGCCGGCGGCGCCCTCGCCACCGAGCGCGGTGCGGACGTTGCCGCGCTGATTAGCGAATACGTGGAGAACAACCACCACCGCTACGACGCGATTGTCGCCACCCAGGACTGGCATATTGATCCGGGTTCACACTTCTCTGACACCCCCGACTACGTTGACTCCTGGCCGGTGCACTGCGTCGCCAAGAGCGAAGGCGCGCAGATTCACGAGAACCTGGACACCGACTACATTGAGGCGTACTTCCGCAAGGGCCGCTTCGAGGCAGCCTACTCGGGTTTTGAGGGGCTTCTCGCCCCCGAGGATGAAGTCGCAACCGGCGAGCACGAGCCTGGTGCGGATGCGTCCGAGGACGGTCCGCAGACTCCCCTGTCGGAGTGGCTGGATGAGCGCGGTATCGAGTTCGTCGATGTTGTCGGTATCGCCACCGATTATTGCGTGTCGGCAACCGCTCGCGATGCGGTCGATGCAGGCTACGAGACTCGCGTGCTGCTTGACCTGACCGCGCCCGTGCACGAGGACAAGCTCGACGACGTGGTTGCCGAGCTTGAAGATGAGGGCGTCGAGGTGGTTGAGGTTCTCTAACCTCCACTATCACTGTAGATAACTCGCCATTTCAAGCGGGCGTTGAATATACAGAGACGTTGAATACACAGAGGCGGGGAGCCTGGGATAGTACATCCCAGGCTCTTC
>NZ_KV811593.1:198836-250467 GCF_001813145.1 Rothia sp. HMSC066G02
CGGGGAGCCTGGGATAGTACATCCCAGGCTCCCCGCCTCTAGCATGCCCATAACCTAGCGTGTCTGCAACCAGCCGAGGTCATGAAACCTCTGCGGTTATGTAGCAGATTGAGCCGCTTACTTAAAGCGGACCTCCGCCATGCCGTTCACGCGCACGTTCGGGCCGGCCGGCACCTCCTTAGTGCCGACGATCGCGCCGTTACGCACGCTCGGCGCCAGGTAGGATCCGCCTGCACCACCGGCGCCGCCCTGCTGAACGTAGCCGACCGCGCGGCGCGGGTTTTTCGGGTTGTTGCACCACTGCTGCGAGATGATGATTGCCGAAACCGCGTTCGCCACGCCGGAGCCGCCACCACCGTAGCCTGCACCGCCACCAGCAGACACTACGGTCTGGTAGCCGAAGAAGTTCTTGCTGATGGTGATGCTGGTGGTTCGTGCGGTTGCGGTACCGGTCAGGTTCTTCGGGTCGTTCTTGTCATACTGGTAGGCGTACGCGCCCACGCCGTCCGCACCGTTCGCATTGAAGCCGCTACCGCCGGTTGCGCCCGCGGTACTGGTGCTGTGGATGACCTGCTTGTTCTGGGAGCCGAAGCCGACCAGACCGTGGTCACCGGTGGGCAGGGGGTCTGCGATAGCACCCATGCCGCCTCGACCGCCGGAGCCACCCGTGCCGGGGGTTGCGATGATCTGCAGGTTCGCCTCGACGCTGTAGGCGTCGCTTGCGGCGGCACCTTCATAGCCCATGGAGGCTTCTGCATTGCCGCCGGAGCCGCCGCGTACCCATTCCAGGCCGCAGACCGGGCTAATGGCGTAGCTGGAGCCGGGCAGCGGTGCGGTGGAGCTGGAGTTACGCACATGTCCGCCGCCGCCACCTGCTGCGATAGCAACCACGGTGCCGTTGACCAGCAGTGCAGAGGAGCCGCCACCGGATGCGGCGTAAATGCTGCGCTTGAAGTGAGTGTGGGGTGCGCCGTCGCCTGCAGTGGGGTTGCCGTAGGTGCGGGGATTTGCCGTGTCGATAATAGCCTTCGGACCTGCGGGAACGGTGACCTGAGCGGCGGAGGAGCCACCCTTGCCGTAGCCTTCACCGCCGGTTGCGGGCTTGGATTCGTTCCAGCTTGCGCCGTTGCGGGTGACGCGCTCAAGCACGCCGATACCGCCGGCTGCCGCGACGATTTCTACGGTTGCGCCGGGGGTGACACTGACGGTGCCGGTGACCTTGGCGCCGCATCCGCCCTGGCTGCGTGCCATGACGGTGCCGCCAGCGCCGCCGGTGAGGGTGAAGCTGAGTTCGCGTACGCCCGCCGGGACGGTGAAGGTTTTGACGGTCTTGCGGCCGTTTGCCTGTCCCTTGATGGTGTGGGAGGTGCCGGTTTGTGCACCGTTGGCGGCGTAGGCGGGTACGGCTGCGGAGGATGCGATGATGGGCAGTGCCCATGCTGCGCCGGTGAGGATGGTGCGGCGGGGGGGGTGTGCGTTGTGAGGCATGGGGTTTTCTTTCATGAGGGTTGAGGGTGTGGATTGAGATGAGTGAATAATTTACACCTTTATGCACTGAGTGCAATATTCATTTTCTAGAGTATAGACCCTGAAAAACATTCTCAACTCGCCACGCCATGACCTCGCTCAACCCGGCAGTTCTCAGACATAGCGAAGGCCCGCAGGCATCAAAGTGCCTGCGGGCCTTCAGGTTGGCGCATTACTACCAACCTTTTCCTCAAAGCCATTGGTTTCATCGTTGAGACTCAACGAGACATCACTCAATGGCGTTCTCCGTGAGTGGCCAAAATACACCAAGAGACCACTCGCCAGAGAAGTACACAGTCCTCATGCCAGATACGCACAGATGCGCCTCTGGCGGGACTAAAACTTAGGGGCCGATTCTCCCGCCCCTGATGAGATTTCAGGAGTGGGAGAACCGGAAGGGCTAGTATCTAACCCACCGAGTAGCCCAAGAGGGCGACTCGAATAAGCACGCTATTAGGAGCGCTCGCAGAGGGTGACCTTCACGTAACCGGGGTTACGAACGCCGGATTCCTTCGCAGCGTTGTTAGCGGAGGAGATAGAGCCTCCAGCAACAGAGGGAGCAACGTAGGAGCCACCTGCGCCACCTGCACCAGCCTGGAGCAGTGCACCAACATTCTGGCGGACACCACCCTTAGCAGCGGTGTTACCATTCCACTTCTCGCCGGTCAGAATCGAAGAGAGTGCACGAACAGCACCGGAGCCACCGCCACCGTAGCCAGCGCCACCACCTGCGGAGACAACGCCCTGGTAGCCATTGAAGCTCTTCTTTGCAGAATCAACCTCAAGGCCGCCCTTCTCATCGCCCTTAACCACGCCTGCATCGATAGCCTTCTGGTTAGTAACGGGGATAGACTCCTTCGGCAGATCGGGGTGGTTATCCAGCTGGTAGGAGTATGCGGAGACACCGTCTGCACCCTTACCGTCGAAGCCGTTACCACCGGTATCACCTGCGGTAGAGGAGCTGAAGATTTCCTGGTTGTTGGTGGACACGAAGCCCATCACACCGAAAACGTTAGCCAGTGCGTAGAGGCGAGGCTTCTCACCACCGGTACCACCGGTGCCGTTGCCACCACCCTTACCGCCAGCAACTTCCATTGCGGAGGTGGGGGTACGCTTACCGGATGCATCCTTCAGGTGGGTATACCAGGAGACAGAGGTCTCTGCATCGTCACCGGTTGCTGCGGATGCGCTTGCACCTGCAGGCAGAACAGTGGTGTTCGAGGTGTCGCTCAGAGCGGTGGTGCTGGTGTCCTTCGCCTTAGAGTTGAAGTAGGGGTTGGGCTCAGTACCAATAACCTTACCCGTAGAATCCTTCTTCTCACGGGTTTCATTCAGAACATTGTTAGTAGCCGGCTGGGTACGGATACCCGCACCGCCACCGCCACCTGCAAGAGCCACAACGGTACCGTCAATCACCAGAGCGGAGGAGCCACCACCGGAACCGCCGTGAATGTAACGCTTCATGTCGGAGCCACCAGGCCACTTAGCATCGACGCGAGACTGTGCATCCGAGGGGACGGTGTAAACATTCACGTCACCACCATTACCATAGCCCTGGCCGCCGGTTGCCGGACGGGTGCCCCAAATCTTGTAACGCTTCTCTTCCGGAGTATCAGGAGCGTTCTCCGCACCATCCACGCGCTCCAGGTAAGCTACACCACCGGCAGCTGCAACCAGCTCGATAACCTGGCCTTCCTTGACGGGGATTTCACCCACAACGAGAGCGCCGGAACCACCAGCAATAGACGAGGAACCGCCACCTGCACCACCGGCAACCTCGAAGCGAATCTTGTCAACCTTAGCGGGAACAGTGAACTTCTGGGTGTTCTTAGCACCGGAAGGCTGGCCAGAGATATTGAACTTGGGAGCAGATGCGTACGCGCACTCAGTAGAAGATGCGAAAGCGGGAACCGCAGCAGATGCTGCAACAACCGGAGCAGCCCATGCTGCGCCAGCAACAACCTTGCGGCGAGAAATGTTAGTAGACATGTATGTCCTTCGAGAGTGATATCTTGGGCATTCACTCCCACCAAGAACGCGGCAGATAAATCCACGCAGGGCAGAACGCATACACAAAAAGTGAACATAGCGCGCTGAAGAGAGTGAATGCATGATGTTTCTATACAAGCGTCAGCCCCTGCACGCCCAGAAGATCAAAAACACAAAGGTCAGCTTCAAAAGCACAGGGAAACCCAACACTTGGAGAAAGCATACCCCCCCCCCGTATTAAAATTTCAAGCGAAAAACGCACACAATCTTCCATAAACCCACTTTGACATGCAGTGTTCAACCAGTACTTGAACTTTTATTCACACACATTTCTCCCCTAAATCCCTCTGACGCTCCTCCCATAAACAACCTTCAGGCGATGTTTTTCTCGAAATAAAGATTCAAAAGCCACATCTAGAATTTAAGAACCACACATTCCCACCATTCACCCGGCAGATTTTTCCTCTTTTGTGCTTTTAAGCACCTGAAAAAACCTTCAGGTAAAAATCACTCAAAGAACTATAGTTTTCCTTCATATACGCAGAAGCCCCGCGAGCGCACTCACTCGCGGGGCTTTTCTTTACGTTCTATCCACGTTCTAGCGTCGACCCACGAACCAGTCCGACAGCTTATCGATACGCGCCTGAATCTGCTCCGCAGAAGCCTGCGCGACCGCCGGGCCGCCACAAATCTTACGCAGCTCATTGTGAATCACGCCGTGCGGCTGACCCGAACGAATCGACCACGCTGCCACGTTCTTCGCCAGCTTATTGCGTAGCTCCTTCAACTGGCGGTGATCCACCACCGAAGGCGCCGCAGTCGCCGGGCGGCGTGCCGCATGCTCACGCTGATGCGCTCGCAACAGCGTACCGACCTGTTCGGCATCCAGCAGGCCCGGAATACCCAGGAAGTCCTGCTCCTCCTCACTACCCACGGCAAGGTTGCCGGAGGCGAACTCAGCGCCGTCGAACAGCACACCGTGGAAGGACGCCTCGGAGCCGAGCGCCTCGAACTTGCCGCGTGCCAGCTGCTCGGAGGCGCGCTCCTCGCGGTTTGCTTCTTCGAGCAGGTGATCGTCCAGGCCTTCAACCATAGGGTCGATTTCCTGGGGTGTGCCACGGTCGAGGGCGTGGTCGCGTTCTACTTCCATGTCGTTGGCGAGCATCATCAGCTGCGGCACCGAGGGCAGGAACACGGATGCGGTTTCGCCGCGCTTGCGGGCACGCACGAAACGGCCGATCGCCTGCGCGAAGAATAGCGGGGTGCTGGTGCTGGTGGCGTACACGCCCACGGCGAGGCGGGGCACATCCACGCCTTCGGACACCATGCGCACGGCGACCATCCAGCGCTGCGTGCCCTCGCGGAATTCGTCGATTTTCGCGGAGGCTTCGCGGTCGTCAGAGAGAATCACGGTGGGATATTCGCCGGTGATTTTCTGAAGCTGTTCGGCGTAGGCTTTGGCGTCCGCGTGGTCGGTGGCGATGACGAGCGCGCCGGCGTCGGGCACGGTGCGGCGCACCTCGGTCAGGCGCTTGTCGGCGGCGGCGAGCACGGTCGGAATCCATTCGCCGTTGGGGTCCAGGGCGGTGCGCCATGCCTGGGAGGTGATGTCCTTGGTGAAGCCTTCGCCGAGGTTTGCCGCCATTTCTTCGCCCGCGGAGGTGCGCCAACGCATCTGGCCCGAGTACGCCATGAAGATGACCGGGCGCACCACGTGGTCCTTGAGCGCGGGGCCGTAACCGTAGGAGTAGTCCGCCTTGGAGCGGCGGATACCGTCATTGTCGACCTCGTAGGTGACGAACGGAATCGGGGAGGTGTCCGAACGGAACGGGGTACCGGTCAGCGCCACGCGGCGGGTCGCGTCGTCGAACGCTTCACGCAGGCCGTCACCCCAGGAAAGGGAATCACCGGCGTGGTGAATCTCGTCAAAAATCACGAGGGTTTTCGTTTCCTCGGTGTTGCGGGCGTGCAGCTGCGGCTTATTCGCCACCTGCGCGTAGGTCAGCGCCACGCCCTTGTAGTGGCGGCTGATGGTCACATCCGCGTTCTTGAAGTTCGGGTCAATGGGAATACCGACCTTCGCGGCGGCATCTGCCCACTGCTTTTTCAGGTGGTCGGTCGGCGCCACAACGATGAGCTGGCGGACCGTGCCGCGGTTGAATAGTTCCTTGGCGAGGGTCAGCGCAAACGTGGTTTTACCCGCGCCGGGGGTTGCGACTGCCATGAAGTCGCGGGGGTTGGTTTCGAAGTACTTCTGCATGGCTTCTGCCTGCCAGGCGCGCAGGCTGACGGAGGTACCCCAGGGGGCGCGGTCGGGGTATGCCGGGGAGAGCTTCGGCTTCACCATACTGTCGAATAGTGTGGGTTCCTCTGCGGGTGCGCTCATTCTCTCCTTCTTCCTCGTCTGCATCTGCTGTTGCGGCGGGTTAGGCTCGGGACGGCTGATGCCCGCCGGGCACAGCGAGGTTAAATTCTAGCACCACATCCGCGGGTTGGGCCGGGCTGTGGTGCAAGAATTTGGTGCTCGTCAGCAAAGTCTCATGAGCGGTGTTGGGCCGTTGAGTCTTGCTGCTGCGGCGTGTTATTTATTCGTATTTATTCAGGCGTATCGCCCAGGTTGTGTTGTCTGAGGCGTGTCGCCTGGCGCGTATTATTCGCCGGAGCCGTTGTCGCCGTCGTTGCCGGGTGCGAGGCCTTCGTAGATTTCCTTGCACTGGGGGCAGACGGGGAACTTCTGCGGGTCGCGGCCGGGTACCCACATTTTGCCGCAGAGGGCGCGCACGGGTTCACCGGTCAGCGCCGATTCGAGGATCTTTTCCTTGCGTACGTAGTGGGAGAAGCGCTCGTGGTCGCCGGGCTCAGAAAGCTGGGTTTCTTCGCGTTCGAGCAGTGCGGTGCCGCCTGCGGTTCCTGGGCCAAAGGGGTCTTCGATGCCTTCGATCGAGCTCATGTTTCTCCTTGATGATGAGGTGGGATACATAGGGTGAGGGGTGCCGCTGCACGGTTGGGTGATTGGCGCCTTCTCTATTTTAGTAGCAGTTGGGAGGTGCTGAGCCCCCGGGCGGTCAATATGGAGGCAGACCACAGCTCAACCATAGACTCTTAGGTATTGCGGTGAGCTTCTTTCCGCTAGAAGTTCGGGGCTAGAAAGTTCAGGGCTAGAAATTCGTGCGGCACAGAAAAGGGGTTCCGCGCCAGACTTAGTACCTAACACGGAACCCCTCTCGTTTATTCCTGATGTGCTGGAGCTTCGACTCTTGTTAGTTCGCTTGGAAACGTGCCACGCGTTCCAGCATCTTGGAGCTGACCTTGTCGTAGCGGTGACCGCCCCACGCCACGCCACCCACGAGCAGTGCGGCACCAATCAGGAGCTGAATCAAGCCACCGAAGACGAGGGTTAGTAGATCTTGGGTCACGAAAATGTACACAACAACCGAGATACCGCCGGGTAGCGCGCTGAGCATCACCAGAATTACGGTGAGCATGAGCAGCAACTGATTAGCGAAGCCCTCATTGTTCTTCGGGTTCTTGAACGGGTTAGCACCCGGAGGCGCCACGGGCGGGCTAATGAAGGTGTCCATCACGCTGCCCATACCAGCCGCTGCGGCGAGCACGCCCAGCTGGTGCATCAGCACGATGGGGAAAAGCTCCAGGTGTCCATTTGCCGCTGAGGCGACGAACACCATCACCACCACGATCGGAACCATCAGGATGCTGTAACCCCAAAGACGGCCGAGACGATCGTCAATACCGCGTAGCGGGGAGAGCACGTGCAGGCTGAATGCGGTGTTGTCGTAGGAGACGAGATAGCACATGTAGTAGCCGGTGAAGACGGTGCAGAAGTACATCCAGAATCCGAAGAGCTGCATCACGCCGCTATTGATGATCTGGTTAGCTTCAGCCGCGTTGACGCCGTTAAAACTGGCCCGACTTTCGAAGGAGCCTACAGAGCTCAGGAACAGGGGCATAGCCACCGTCAGTATCAGGTAAAGCATGGCGGTGCTTGCGGTCAGCAGCTGCAGACGGTTGTCTTTCAGAAATGAGTGCAGGGTTCGTGCCGCCACGGCGCCACGCGGGGTTGCCGGGAACCGTGCCAACAGACCCAAATCACCTGCGGCGACTTCGGCAGCGCTGGCGTGGTGCGCGCTACCGCCCACATTCGCCATGGAGCGTGCCAGGTTCTTACCCCACAGCCACCATCCGCCAGCCAGGTAGACGAGGGTCAGAGCCAGGCAACCAAGGGCGGTACCCATATTGCCGGTCGCCATAAAGTAGGGCACCGCAAATGCCGACCCGAAGGGCGTCACGCTGAGCCACGGCAGGTAGGGCAGCACCTCTTCCCAGTGCTTGGTCAGGTAGGTTATCGTTCCACCGAAGATAAAGCCGGCGCTCATCATCAGTAGCATGGCAACGATCATCAGGGTGTTGGCGATGCGCGGGTTATCATTCAACGCCATGCCCAGGCGGTTGGCGAGACGAGCCCACACCATGAGGTTCGCAAGGCCGAGCACGCAGCAGATGAGGTACACGACCAGCGCGAGCGGTTGCGATATAAACGCGATCGCACCCAGCAGCACGGCAATGATGCTGGCAATGCCGGGGATACCCACGAACCCGCCGAGGAACTGGCCCTTCTGCAGGGTGGAGGGCTTGATGGGGAAGAGCACGAATCGGCTCTCGTCCAGGGTGCCGTCCAGTCCGCTAAAGAAAATGGGGACAATAGCCCAGGCGAGCGCAATAACCGCGCCTACCAGGAGGGTTCCGAGCTGACCGTATTCGGGTACCTCCGAGTTAGCGATAAAGTATGCGGAGCCGAGGCCGAAGAGCATGCCGCCCGCATAAAGCGCCGCAAAAATTAGGCCGATGAGCGCCCAGATGCTGCGGCGGAAGGAGGCGAGCACATACTGCCACTTTAGTGAGACGAGGTGCCCAACCATGACAATCCTTCCGAGGAGGTGCGGCCGCCGACCAGCTGCACGAATCGTTCTTCAAGGCTCATGCCGGCGCGTACTTCATCGACCGTTCCGGCGGCGAGAATACGGCCGGAGTCCATGACGGCTACGTGGTCGCACAGGCGCTGGACAAGGTCCATCACGTGCGAGGAGATAATGACAGTTCCGCCGGAGGCAACGAAGCCACGCAGAATGTCCTGAATATTAGCGGCGGAAACCGGGTCGACCGCCTCAAAGGGCTCGTCCAGGATCAGCACGGAGGGCGCGTGAACGAGAGCGGCGGCGAGCGCAATCTTCTTGGTCATACCGGCGGAGTAGTCGGCGACGGCACGACCCGCAGCGTCGGTCAGGTCCATTGCGGTGAGCAGGTCCTTGACGCGGGATGCGACAGTTTCCTTATCGATTCCGTGCAGGTAGCCGGAGTAGGTGATGAGCTGCTCGCCGGTGAGCTTGTCGAAGAGATGCACACCGTCGGGTAGCACGCCCAGGTGCGCCTTAGCCTTGAGCGGTTCGGCCCACATGTCGATGCCTCGCACGTATGCGGTGCCTTCGCTGGGCATGAGCATGCCGGTGACCATGGAGATGGTGGTGGTTTTACCGGCGCCGTTGCGGCCGACCAGCCCGTAGAAGGATCCAGAGGGGATATCCAGGTTGATGCGGTCGACGGCGACCTTCTGACCGAATGCCTTGGTGAGGCCGCGGATTTCGATGGCGGGGCGAGCGCCAGCTGCAGGTATAGTCTGCGGGGTGACGGGTAGCTGCGGTGCTACCGATGCGGGAACTACAGCTTCCGGCGCTACAGGCTCGAGGTTTGTAGCTTCCGGCGCTGCAAATTCGGGGACTATAGCTTGAGGTACTGCCGCGGCGGGGGTTGCCTCTACTGTGGTCTCTAGTACCGGGTTGGTCTCTTGTACCGGGTTCTGCGGTGAACCTGGTTCTTGCGGGTTCGGGTCCTGGGGAAAGTGACTAGTGTTCATATTTTCACCCTACCACCCCCCCCCATGAGGTCTAGCAGGTTTGGTGATGAAACCTGCATTATTAAGTACTCACAACGCATATTATGGACATTCCGGAGTGCTATAGATACCATCCAGCCGCACTATCAGACAGGTTGAGTCGATAAACTCTCCCCACCCTCAAAACCGCCAAAAAACGCAAAACAGAACGGGCTACCGTCTACCCCCGCAACCCGAGTGCGGGGGTAGACGATAGCCCGTCCGTATTCAACGTTTCAGCCGCCTAGATTAGCCAGAGCTAGCTAGACCGGCTCATGACGTTTCCCAGGCGACAGCGCCTTTTAGAACAGCGCCATAGTCAGTGCCGCACGCGCCTTGACGGTGCGCGGGTCAGATGCACCCACCACATCGAAGAGCTGCACGAGACGCTCGCGCACACACGCCTTATCGTCAGGACCAACAGCGCTGAACAGGCGCAGTAGACGGTTGTACGCGTCCTCCACGTGGCCACCGACCAGGTCCAGGTCGGCTACGTTGAACGCGGCGTCAATGTTCATGGGATCTGCCGCGGCCGCCGCACGTTCGGTTGCCATGTCCAGATCCTTCACACGGGCGAGCAGTTCAACCTGTTCCAGGCCGAGCTTCGCTTCCTTATCACCGGGGTTCTCGGCAATTGCCTTGCGGTATGCGGCGCGGGCGCCCTCCAGGTCGCCGCGGTCGAGGGCGGCGACAGCTTCTGCGTGCAGGGGCGGCAGGGGCTTTTCATCTTCGGGAACGACCGGGTCGAAGCCGCCGGGCAGCTGGTACTGTGCCGCGAGTTGCAGAACCTGGGAGAGCACATCGCCGAGGTCTTCTGCGCTGACCGGGCCGGTGTAAATCGGTGCCGGGCGGCCCGCCAGAACGGCAACGCCCGCGGGCACGCCGCTCACGCCGAATGCCTGGGCAGCTTCGGGGAGCTTGGTGACGTCCACGGCAGCGCAAATCATGCTACCTGCGGCGGAATCAACAAGCTTCTGCACGCCTTCGAGCATCTGCAGGGAGGAGGGCGAGTGCGGCGCGTAGAGCGCAAAAATTACGGCACCCTGGCTGGAGAGCTGAACGAACTTCTGGAACTCTTCGGGGGTGTTGACCTCGTAGCGCCAGGTGGGAGCGGAGGGGGTCTGCTCGCCGCCCTGTTCGCCAGCAGACTGTGCCGCGTTGGGGTTTAGTTCCATGGCGTTGCGTACGGAGGCGGGAATCTCCTGCGCTGCCCCGTTCTGCGCTGCACCACCCTGCGCGACATGACCCTGTGCCGCGTTCTGGGATGCGCCGCGGTCTGCCGGATCAAAAATAATGCTCATCCTGGGCTCCTTTACGTTCTGTACCTATTGTTGCGTGCGGGCTAAATCCTTCACGCGTTCCTTCCTCTATTATCCCCACAACGCACCGTTGCGAGCGCCCGTTCTCTGTCGCCTACGCTCTGAGCTCATGCCGGGGATAGCGTTTGGGCTATTGCCCGATCCGTCCCGCAAATATCTCTCCCACATGCACTCCCCTGTCCTTGGGATTCACCGTGGACGCCGTAACAAAGTAAACCAGCCGGTAGAATGGCACAGTAGAGAAAAAATACCCGGAATGATTCGGAAAGGAAGAGCATGAGCGAGAAGAAAGCCTCAGAAGCTCCCGCAGAGACGACATCGTCCCCCGAGACGCGCAAGAAGGAATCCCTCACCGATCAGCTAACGGAGACCTTCAGCGAGCTGACCGAAAGCATTAGCCAGGTGCGTTCCAACCGCCGCCGCGCTTCTATGCCTCCTACGGATACCATTCCGGTGGTTCCCGCCGCTTCTGAGGATGCGCCTCCCGCACCGAAGGTGGTCGGCAACGGCAAGACCTCGATGATGCATAACCCGGTCGCTTTTGGTTTCCTCATGACCGTGGGCGTGGGTCTGGCGCTCTTCGCCTACTACATTTTCAATAATGTGGGTGCCCTGGTGGGTTGGGTGACCGGTGCTATTTTCATTGCTCTGGGTCTGGACCCGATTGTGCGCCGCCTGGAGTCTTGGGGCATTAAGCGCGGTATCGGCGTGATTGCTGTGCTTGCTGGTTTTGCTGGCGCTGTGACCGGTCTGGTGATGACGATTGGCCCGGTCATTAGCGAGCAGGCGTCTAAGTTTGTGCAGTACGCGCCGGGTATTTATCAGAACACGATTGATTCTGATTGGTACCACGAGCTTGATCAGCGTTTTAGCATCAGCACCTGGGTGAATGAGAACGTCCCTAAGTTCTTGGAGTCGACGTTCTCCTCTTCGCAGGTCAATAGCTTCATGTCGAGCCTGGTTTCTGCGGGTTCTACCCTGGCGCAGAGCGTGACCGGCGTGATTATTGTGCTGTTCCTGTCCCTGTACTTCCTCACGTCGATGGACACGATTAAGGCGTGGGGTGTGCGTTTGGCGCCGGCGTCTAAGCGTGTGCGTGTCAAGTACATTACCGACAAGATTACTGAGTCGGTGGGTAACTACGTGATGGGCCAGGCGATGGTAGCCATTCTGAACGCCCTCTTCGCATTCTTCATAATGTTGTTCTTGGGCTTTAGCTTCCCGCAGTTGATGGCTTTGGTCGTTATGATTCTGGCGTTCATTCCGCTGGTTGGTGGCGTGATTGCGCTGATTTTGACCTCGCTGATTCTGCTGACTCAGGGTTGGAGTCTGGCGCTGTGGTTTGCGGTGGCGTACTTCCTGTACTTGCAGGTGGAGGCGTACCTGATTTCTCCGCGTATTATGGCTCGCGCTGTGTCGGTCCCTGCCGGTGTTGCGATTATTTCGGTGGCTGCCGGTGGCGCGCTATGGGGCGTGCTGGGCGCGCTGATTGCTATTCCGGTGGCGGCTTCCATGCTGATTCTGGTGCGTGAGGTGTTCATTCCTCGCCAGGACCAACTATAGTCACCGCCCAGTTGTAGTCGCCTCCCAGCTGTAGAGTCCCCTCTAGGTTCTCTACGCGCTCACGGCTCTTCCACCGAGCAGGCGTTTAAGACATAAGGCGGCGGCTTTGGATGTTCTATCCAAAGCCGCCGCCTTGATATTTTTATGCAGTGTTTTTACGCTGTGTTTTTATGCCAAACCTTTAGAGCTCAGTAATTTCTTCTGCCACCGGGCCGTTGTACTCGGTGGGCAGTTCAGTGGGCACACCGGTTACGATGCTGACAATAGTGTTCAGGACCTGCTGCACGGACTTCTCGCCCACCCACAGGTGCTTGCAACCCTCGAAGGGAATTACCCGAGTACGCGGTACAGCCGCGAAACGCTCACGCGCTGCCGGAGGCTGCAGGTAGTCGTCATGCTCGGGCACCAGCGCGTACAGCGGGTTCGAGATCTTGTTCCACTCGTCCAGCTCAGCCGGGTGCACGCGGTGCAACGGCGGGGAGAGCAGAATGGCGCCGGTGAACTCGTTCGCGTATTCGGGCGCGTACTTGAGCACCAGCTCGGTGCCGAAGGACCAGCCGACCAGCCAGGGGTTCGGCAGGGCACGCTCGCGTACAAACTTCAGGATTGCGTCAAAGTCCTTCTTCTCGGCAAAGCCGCCGTCAAAGACACCTTCGCTGGTGCCGCGAATCGAGGAGGTGCCGCGAGTGTTGAAACGCAGCACCGCGATGTTCGACAGCGCCGGCAGGCGGAAGGAAGCCTTCTTGTACACGTGCGAGTCCATGTAGCCGCCGTGGGTGGGCAGCGGGTGGAAGGTCACCAGGGTTGCCTTGACTTCGCCTTCGGGCAGGGCGAGTTCACCGACGAGGCGCTTGCCGTCCGCGGTGGTGACGGTGAAGTTCTCGCGGCGTGCCGGAAGCACAGTACGTGCCTTAATGGGGGTGGGCTCAGCGGCGGTGCTGAAGACGTAGCGGGCGGGATCGAATTCCTGCTCGCGGGTGATATCGGCGGTGTTGCTCATTGCGTTCCTTCAAGAAATGGATTCGAGAATGTGGTTTTGGTCAAGAATGTAGTCTTAGGCTGCACCTCAAGTGCAGTGTTCAGCCTATTTGCGGCGGGTGCGCCAGCAATGCTGATGCCAGTGCCTGCGCTCGTCAATGGCGCGGCTACGGCCCATCGTGTGGCTTTCTTGCCACACCACCAGGTGCGCTGTTCTGGGCGGAATCGGGCGGTAGCATTCGGGGCAGGTGTAGGTTTTTTGGGCGTTGACGGCGGGAATGTATTGCACCAGCCAGTCACCGTATCGGTCACGTTCCAATCGGGGCGCAGGGTCGAGGATCCTGCTGATATCACGCCCTGCGGGTGCTTGACGGTGCCACTTATCGCTGGTGGTGCCGGATGCTCGCCTGCCGGGATGATTCTTACGTGCCATGAGCCCTATTCTACCGCGCCGCTCAGCTATCTCTACCTATCGGTCCTGCCGCTGTTCGCTCTACGCTCTTCCACATACTGGCGTGGTACTCATGTTGAGGCGGTACTCCCCCGCTCTGTGCCGTACTTCCCTGCTGTGCCCCGTCCGCGACCTGTACCAAGCTCAGGTTCCCTATCTCATACCCTCACCTGCTAGAGCCAAACACTCGTACCTGCTAGAGTGGACGGATGCGTATTGTCATTGCTGAATGCTCCGTAGATTATGAGGGCCGCCTCCGCGCCCACCTGCCCCGCGCTACCCGCCTGCTGATGGTCAAGAATGACGGCTCCGTCCTCATTCACTCCGACGGCGGTTCCTACAAGCCTCTGAACTGGATGAGCCCTCCCTGCTCCCTGCTGGTGGCTGAGCGTGAGGACGTTCCGCAGAGCATCCGTGAGGACCTAGAGTCCGATGTTCAGCAGCTGTGGACCGTTCAGGCAGCTAAGAGCGATGACCGCCTCATGATTCGCATCTACAAGATTGAGCACGAGCACGCCACCGACCTGGGTGTTGATCCCGGCCTCATCAAGGACGGTGTGGAGGCTGATCTGCAGCGTCTGCTCGCAGAGCAGATCCACACTCTCGGTGAGGGCTATTCGCTGGTGCGCCGCGAGTACCCGACCGCTATCGGTCCGGTAGACATCATGGCGAAGGATGCGCACGGCGTCTCCGTGGCGGTTGAGCTCAAGCGTGTGGGCGATATTGACGGTGTGGAGCAGCTGACCCGTTACCTGGAGTTGCTCAACCGTGACCCGCTGCTGGCACCGGTGCGCGGCGTATTTGCGGCACAGACGATTAAGCCGCAGGCACGTACCCTGGCTGAGGACCGCGGTATCCGCTGCGTGAGCCTGGACTACGATGCGATGCGCGGCGTGGACGACTCCGCTGACCGTCTGTTCTAGCTGACCGTCTGTTCTAAACGGCTCTAGGCTAAGCAGCTGCACATAGCTTGAGGGGCGCCTCCCGACCATGGGAGGCGCCCCTTTTCAGCCCATCATCTTTCTGCCCGCGCTCTTTCGGCGCACGCGTTCTTTCTGTGCACACTCTCGTTCTGCGTAAACAATCTACCCCCGGATACACCAATCGCCGGTGCCCCTCCCCTTTCAGGGTGGAACACCGGCGAGGTGTACACAGTGGCTAATTCCCGCTGAGGGGAACCAGCTTTAGATCTGTGCGTGCTTTGCAACGATGGTCACGTGATCGTTCGAGACGGTCAAGAAACCTGCGTTGAGGATGGTCTTAATGGGCTCACCATCAACGGGTTCAATGAGCAGCTCGCCGTCCTGTGCCAGCAGCGTGCAGGTGGGGATCATGCCCGGCAGGATGCCGAGGTCACCGCTGACGGAGCGTGCACGAACGTACTTCGCTTCGCCAGTCCACACGACGCGTTCGCGGGAAACAACTTCAACTTTCAGAGCCATGATTACTTAGCTCCAGTCTGTGCCTTGATTTCCTCGTAGCGGCGCATAACGTCGTCCATACCACCAATGTTGTAGAACGCCTGCTCGGGGATGTGGTCGACATCGCCGTTGCAGATCATCTGGAAGGACTCGATGGTGTCCTTCAGCGGAACGGTCGAACCCTCGACACCGGTGAACTGCTTTGCAGTGTAGGTGTTCTGGGAGAGGAACTGCTCGATACGACGTGCACGTGCCACGACGATCTTCTGCTCCTCGGAGAGCTCGTCCACACCCAGAATCGCGATGATGTCCTGCAGTTCCTTGTTTTCCTGCAGAATAGCCTTCACACGAATTGCGGTGTCGTAGTGCTCCTGACCGATGTACTGTGCGTCCAGAATTCGGGAGGTGGAGGACAGCGGGTCAATTGCCGGGTACAGACCGCGCGATGCGATTTCACGAGAGAGCTCGGTGGTCGCATCCAGGTGCGCGAAGGTGGTTGCCGGCGCCGGGTCGGTGTAGTCATCCGCAGGCACGTAAATTGCCTGCATGGAGGTGATGGAGTGACCGCGGGTGGAGGTAATACGCTCCTGCAGCAGACCCATTTCGTCCGCCAGGTTCGGCTGGTAACCCACTGCGGAGGGCATGCGGCCCAGCAGGGTGGAAACCTCAGAACCTGCCTGAGTGAAACGGAAGATGTTGTCGATGAACAGCAGCACGTCCTGGTTCTGAACATCGCGGAAGTACTCCGCCATGGTCAGACCGGTCAGTGCCACGCGCAGACGGGTTCCCGGGGGCTCATCCATCTGGCCGAACACAAGAGCGGTGTCCTTCAGAACGCCTGCTTCTTCCATTTCGACCCACAGGTCGTTACCCTCACGGGTACGCTCGCCAACACCGGTGAACACGGAGGTACCACCGAAGTTACGAGCCACACGGGTAATCATTTCCTGGATCAGCACGGTCTTACCCACGCCTGCACCACCGAACAGACCAATCTTACCGCCCTTGATGTAGGGGGTCAGAAGGTCGATGGACTTAATACCAGTCTCCAGCATTTCGGTGGAGCCTTCCAGCTCTGCGAAGCCGGGAGCGGCACGGTGGATCGGCCAGTAGGTGTCAGCCTTGATCTCGGAGTTCGGCACGTCGAGTGCGTCACCGAGAACGTTGAAGATGTGGCCCTTCACGCCGTCACCAACGGGGACGGAGATCGGTGCGCCGGTGTCGACTACAGCCTGACCGCGGACCAGGCCGTCAGTCTGCTGCAGGGAGATAGCGCGAACGATCGAGTCGCCCAGGTGCTGTGCGGTCTCGAAGGTGATGGTGCGGGTGCGACCGTCGAGGGTCAGCTCGGTGGTCAGAGCGTTGTAAATCTCGGGGACCTGACCGGCGGGGAACTCGACGTCGACCACGGGGCCGATGACGCGGGCAATACGACCCGTTGCGCCCTGAGTCGGTGCGGAGACCGATTCGTTGTAGGTGGCAGTCATATTTCTCACTTACTTAGAAAGTTTGGACAGTTGATGGCTTCGTTGGCGTACAAGTACTAGGAGCCGAGGGCGTCTGCGCCGCCCACGATTTCGGAGAGCTCCTGAGTAATTTCCGCCTGACGTGCGTTGTTCATCAAACGGGTGTACTTGGTAATCAGCGTCTCAGCGTTGTCACCTGCGGTCTTCATCGCGCGCTGGCGGGATGCCAGCTCACTTGCTGCTGCCTGCAGGAGGCAGGAGAAGATACGCGATGCAATGTAGCGCGGCAACAGCGCGTTGAGCACTTCCTCGGCGGAGGGCTCGAACTCGAAGGATGCCGCCTGCTCGTACTCAGCCTTGGTCAGTTCCTGGTCGGGAACGATTTCCTCGCCCATAGCCTTTGCGTCACCCACGTGGATGGGCAGCAGGCGCAGGATCTTGGGTTCCTGAACAACCATCGACTTGAACTCGGTGTATACGATGTGCAGTTCGTCCACGCCGCCCTCTTCGAAGGGCAGGTCGTAGGCTTCGAGCAGCGCGTCACGAATTTCGACGGCAGTTTCAACACGAGGTGCATCGGTGTGCCCCTCCCACGCACGGGCGTAGGGGCGCTCACGGAACTCGAAGTAAGCCTTTGCCTTACGGCCAACCAGGTACAGCTGTACCTCCTGGCCGTTAGAGCGCAGCCTCTCAATCAGAGATTCGGTACGACGCAGGATAGCGGAGGAGTACGAACCTGCCAGACCGCGGTCACTGGTAACAACCAGGATTGCGGAGCGACGGTGTTCGTAGGTTCCGAACTCGTGCGGCTTGTGAATCAGCGGGTGCTTAATACCGTGCTGAGTCGCAACCGCAGTCACCACGCGGGTCAGAGCGTTCGCGTAAGGGCCGGCTGCCTGAGCAGCGTTACGAGCCTTGTTAATGCGGGAGGTCGCGATCATCTCCATCGCCTTGAAGATCTTCTTCATAGACGACGTCGAAGCAATCTTCTGTCGGTAAACCCTAATCTGGGCTCCCATAGAGCTTCCTTTCTCCTTGCTTTCTGCCCCGCCCCAGCCTCATAGCTGAGGCGGGGAGAAGGCGAGGACTAATCGCTAACCGATGGTTTCCTGAGTGATGTCGCTATCGCGAGCTGCCTTGTGCTCCTCGTGACCTGCGTCGACGAGGTGGCTGCTGCCCTCAGACTTGAAACCCTGCTTGAAGTCAGTAACTGCGGACTTCAGAGCTGCAACGGTGTCATCCTCAAGCTTGCCGGAGGAAGCGATATCGGTCAGTACCGAGGTCTTGTGACGCAGGTACTCGATGAAGCCTTCCTCGAAGCGCAGCACGTCGGAAACCTCAATGTCGTCGAGGTGACCGGAGGTACCAGCCCAAATGGAGACAACCTGCTCTTCAACTGCGTACGGGGTGTACTGCGGCTGACGCAGCAGCTCGGTCAGGCGAGAACCGCGGGTCAGCTGTGCCTTGGTAGCGTCGTCCAGGTCGGATGCGAACATTGCGAACGCTTCCATTGCACGGTACTGTGCCAGCTCCAGCTTCAGGGTACCGGAGACCTTCTTCATAGCCTTGGTCTGTGCGGCACCACCAACACGGGAGACGGAGATACCGACGTCGACTGCCGGACGCTGGTTAGCGTTGAACAGGTCGGACTGCAGGAAGATCTGGCCGTCAGTAATGGAGATGACGTTGGTCGGAATGAAGGCGGAAACGTCGTTTGCCTTGGTCTCAATGATCGGGAAGCCGGTCATCGAGCCTGCGCCCAGGTCGTCAGAGAGCTTAGCGCAACGCTCCAGCAGGCGGGAGTGCAGGTAGAAGACGTCACCGGGGTATGCTTCACGTCCCGGCGGGCGGCGCAGCAGCAGGGACACAGCGCGGTATGCTTCTGCCTGCTTCGACAGGTCGTCGAAGATGATGAGGACGTGCTTGCCACCGTACATCCAGTGCTGGCCGATAGCCGAACCGGTGTAGGGTGCCAGGTACTTGAAGCCTGCTGCGTCGGATGCGGGAGATGCCACGATGGTGGTGTACTCCAGCGCGCCGCGAGTCTCAAGGGTGTGGCGGACAGCTGCAATGGTGGATGCCTTCTGGCCAACAGCCACGTAGATGCATCGAACCTGCTTGTTGGGGTCACCCGAAGCCCAGTTGTCCTTCTGGTTCAGAATGGTGTCGATCGCAATAGCGGTCTTACCGGTCTGGCGGTCACCAATGATCAGCTGACGCTGACCGCGACCAATCGGAATCATCGAGTCGATTGCCTTCAGACCGGTCTGCAGCGGCTCGTGAACCGACTTACGCTGGGTCACGCCGGGAGCCTGCAGCTCCAGTGCGCGGCGACCTTCAGCCTCAATGGGGCCCAGGTCATCGATCGGGTTACCCAGGGGGTCAACAACGCGACCGAGGTACGCGTCGCCAACGGGCACCGAGAGGACCTCACCGGTGCGGTGTACGACCTGGCCCTCTTCAATACCGGTGAAGTCACCCAGGACGATCACACCAATATTGCGGGTATCCAGGTTCTGTGCGAGGCCGAGGGTGCCGTCTTCGAAACGAAGCAGCTCATTCGCCATAACCGAGGGAAGGCCCTCGACACGAGCGATACCGTCGGAGGCCGATACAACTCGACCCACCTCAACACGTTCTGCATTGCCGGGTTCGTAAGACGCTGCAAACTCGTTCAGCGCATTACGGACATCTTCGGCATTGATGGTCAGTTCGGCCATCTTGTGTCCCTGCTCTCTCATTGTGGTTGCGTTCCGTCAACGGAACCAACCGAAACTTGCAATTCGGGTTGAACGGGCGGGCAATGCCGCCGCTTCTGCGAAGGAGGCATCTGCCACGCACCCGCTACCCGAGGTATCTTCTAAATCACCGTTGCGACGAACGGTTCAGCGTCGCTAGCTTGAGCCGCTAGCCGATGGAACGAGCCAGGTCGGACATGCGGGTCTCGACGGTACCGTCGATCACCTCGTCGCCCACCTGAACACGCAGACCGCCCAGAACGGCGGGGTCCACCGAAACGTCGAGCTTCAGCTCACGGCCGTACACGGCGTTGAGCGTGCGACCGAGACGTTCAAGCTGTGCCTGCGACAGCGCAATCGCGCTAGTTACTCGCGCAATGTAACGGTTCTGTCGCGTGACGATGATTTCTGCGAACTCATCGGCTACCCGTGCAGCGTGACGGCCGCGGGGGTTGGAGCCAACTCGTTCGAGCAGAAGCACACCTTCGGCGGTGGTGGCGGGGCCACCGAGCGCCACGGCGAGCTTCTTCTTTGCTTCTTTGCTTGCCTGATGGTCGGACAGCGCTTCCTGCGCCTGAGCGTTGGAATCAACGGTACGCACAAAGGTGAGTAGTTCGTTGAGTACCTCGTCCAGGGCGTCCACGCCACCGCGAGACTGAGCCGATGCGGTCACGGCGAGCACTGCTGCACGCTCCAGGGCATTCGCCAGATCAGCATCATCGGACCAGCGCTGAGCCACCGCACTGGTGAGCACAGCCATAGCCTGAGAAGAGATCTTGCCGCCGAAGACGGTGTTAGCGATACCCTGACGTGCTGCTGCATCACGCGAAGAATCGGTGACAGCACGGCGCAGGGTGCCGTTGTGGTCGAGAACATCAACCACAGCGAAAAGCTCGCTCGCCAGGTTCAGGGGCTGCAGGGAAGCGTGAGCTTCCAGCACCTCTTCCACCTTGCTCAGTGATTCAGTAGATACTCCTGCCATTACCGAGCCGCACCTGCGTTCTGCTTCTCGGTTTCAAGGTCAGCAAGAAAACGATCTACCACACGGGCCGATCGCTCATCATCGTTGAGGGCTTCGCCCACAATCTTGCCGGCAAGGGTCGTAGCAAGAGTGCCAACCTCGGAACGGAGGGACACTGCTGCTGCCGCACGCTCTGCCTCGATAGCCTTTGCTGCATTATCGCTAATGCGCTGAGCCTCAGCGGTTGCACGCTCGCGAGCATCGGCAATGATTGCCTCGCCCTCTGCGCGTGCCTCTTCACGAATCTTCTGAGCCTCCAGTCGAGCGCTTTCGAGCTGCTGGGTGTACTCATCGCGAGCCGCTGCAGCCTCTGCCTGTGCCTTCTCGGCCTTGGCAAGGCCACCTTCGATTGCTTCCTTACGGTCCTGGTAGATCTTCTCGAACGCCGGGACAACGTACTTAGCAACGATGTAGTAGAGGATCAGGAATCCGATGAGGGTAATGACAATTTCCCCGACGTCGGGAATCAGGGGGTTCGAAGTTGCCTCCGCTCCCCCTTCGCTTGCCAGATAAATCATGGAGGGAATCCTGTTCTATGGGATGGGTCGTTTAGGATGTGGCAGAGCCGGTTACTTGATGAAGACGAGAACCAGGCCCAGAATTGCCAGCGCCTCGACCAGTGCGAAGCCCAGGAACAGCATGGGCTGCAGGGTCTTCTGGGACTCGGGCTGACGAGCAACGCTGGTCATGTATGCCGCGAAGATCAGACCCACGCCGATGCCGCCGCCAATAGCTGCCAGACCGTAGCCAACCGCAGTGATGGAACCAACCATTATTTTTCCTTTCAACAGTGTTCGACCGGGAACATACCCGGACCGAACAGAGTTTGATTTGAGTTAATAGCCCGCACAGTGAACGTGTGGGTTGCTTTATTCACGCCCAATGACGAACGCGAAAACCTAAAAAACTAGAGAGTTTAGTGTCCCTCGGAAACCGAGCCCTGCAGGTACACAGCCAGCAGCAGAGCGAACACATAAGCCTGGATGCACTGAATCATGAATTCCAGGAAGTACAGGAACAGGCCCAGAGCACCGGGAGCAATAGCAGCCAGGTAGCCGATACCACCCAGGGTCTCAACCATGTAGGTCACCATGCTGGATGCAACCATCAGCGCCAGGTGACCACCGAACATGGTCGCGAAGAGACGTAGCGCGTGAGTTGCGGGACGAATCAGCAGGTTCGAGAAGAACTCGATCGGGATCAGGATGGGGTAAATCCACACCGGCAGACCCGAGGGCATGGTGATGTCCTTGAAGAAGCCGCCCAGGCCCTTGCGCTTGATACCAACGCCAACCCAGGTCAGGTACGCTACGCCAGCCAGCGCGTAGGCGCTACCGGGGTGCGAGAAGGTGGGCAACTGAACAAACGGAATCGAACCGTAGAGGTTGTTCACCAGAACGAAGAAGAAGGAGGCGAACAGAATCGGCACGAACGGCTTGTAGTGCTGTACGCCCAGGGTTTCCTTACCGAGGGAGTTACGAGCAAACATGTAGCCGGACTCAGCGATGAACTGAGTCTTGCCGGGAACCATGGCGCGCTTACGTGCTGCGGTGAGGAAGAAGACCGCGATAATCACCACGGACAGCAGAATCAGTACGTTCTGCTTACCGAAAGCGAAATCACCAATGGTGAAGAAGGGTGGCAGATGCATGTCTTCGGGGGTCGGCGGCACATAGGCTTCCGCGAGGATCAACCCGTTCTCGATCAAAGCAAGTCCTTTCTTGCTACTAGTGGCTATCAAGAGCCCATGTCTGCCTATAAACGACTGACATGCTAACTACATGGATGAATGTGTGACCTGGCGGTCCGCGTTCAATGACCTAACGGTCTTTATTCTGCCTGGTCATGTGGGTAAAGACGAGGGTCAAACCTCCAATAGCGCCAATCAAGACGCCAACCCACACCAGCCAGGTGGTGGAGAAGACCAGGTCACCGAGGTAACCGATGCCTCCCCACACTGCTACACCGATGATCAGATAGAGAATCGACATGACTGCACCGGAGAGACCTCCGTCAGATACCAATTCTCCGGTGGTGCGGAGCTTTTTATCTCCGTCCCACCACTTCTTCTCTTCGGCCAAACGTTTTTCCTTTCAAACACCGATCGTGTTACCGACCATGGTCTTCCGAGTCGGTGTCGAAGTACAAAATTCTCAGTCGTGCGATGCTAACTGTTTCAATAACAATCCACAGAATCACGCCGGTACATGCGCCTGCGAGAGTCCAACCGTGCCTCAGATTCTCGGGGAACGGCACAAACATCAATACCAGACCGAGCAGAGCAATCTTCACGAGGTAGCTCACCACCAGCGATTTGGGTACACCCCAGTCGAAAATGGGAGCAACCAACATAACCAATACGCCCAGAGTGAAGCATATATAGATTATCAGAAAGCCCAATGTTATTCCTAGCGCGCCCACGGGGCCCGCAAACAGGTACGCACTCATCATACCGCCCAACCAAGCCAGCAGAGAGTAAGCCGATACCCTGTAGAACAAAAATTTCCAGGAAAGCTCTTGACTCTCGAAAGAAGAGGCCTTCAAACCTGCTTGAGCACGCTCTCGGCGGTGTTTCTGCTGCTTCTTGCGCTCCGCCGGCGGATACCACAGAACGTCCACCACGCGCCTCCAGAGAGGCTCTGCAGGAGCCTGAGATTTAGGCTGCTCAGAAGCCATTAGTGTTTCTCCCCACGGTTGCGATGAGAAGAAGGCTGAACAGAGGAGCGAGCAGCAGAAGAGCTATCTGCACGGTCTTTCACGGAATCCGGCATGATCGGCTCCGGATGCAGCGAGGTCGGCTCTACGTTCTCAGGAGTCGCCGGAACGCCAGTCGCCGAGGTCAAAGAGCCGGTAGCAGGCTCTGCAGTTGCCGACTTCGCCTTCGGCGCCGAACCCTTCGAATCCGCCGCAAAGCGCTTCGACAGGTCAATCGCAGAAGTAGGTGCCTCACCGCCAAAGAGCTGCGGCATACGCAGGTACACCACCAGCACGGCAAGAGCCACAAGAACCACACCAACAGCCGCCAGCACGGCGCCCGAAGCAAACAAATCAGAGGCAAACGCCAGCAGCACCCACACCAGAATGGTCGTACCGGTCACCACGGCGGTCGAACCAAGGTGGCTGAAACCAACATCCGTCAGACGCTGATAAGTGTGAGTACGGTGCGGCTTGTACCACTGCTCCCCCGCCATAAAACGACGGAACAGAGTCGTACCCGCGTCCGCCAGATACGTCATCAGCGGAGCAAAAGCCAACAGGAACGGAACATCCGCAAACCACGCGCCCACAGCCAACGTGCCCAGCGCCGCGCCCAAAACATAAGAACCCGCATCGCCCAAAAACACGTTCTTACCAGGGCGCACATTCCACGGCAGGAACGCCGCAAAAGCACCGGCAACAGCCACACCAGCCAAAGCCAGCCACGGAAGGTTCACCATCCAACCGGTCAGCGCATACGCCAAACCAGCCACCAGACCGTGAGCACCAGAAATACCGTTAATGCCGTCCATAAAATTCGCCACGTTAATGTAGCCGGCAACAAAAATCGCGCCCAGAATCAGCAGCAGAATGTTCGTGCCCTGCACCGTCGCAAAGCTCACGCTCACCAGTACGCCAATCACCAGCTGCAGGCCCGCACGACGCACAATGCTCACGCCGCGAATATCCTCAAGCCAGCCCAGGGCAAGAGCACACAGAATCGCCGCGGCAATCGTCACCGCCAGCTGCAAAGACTCAGCAGAACGGTACGTCCAGCCGAACAGGGTAGCCGCCACAAACGCCACAAAGGTCGCAGCCGCAGTCGCCAAACCCATACCGCGGTAGGTCGGAGCAGTATGCGAAGAACGCTCATTAGGAACATCCACCATGTTGTAGCGGTGCAAAATCGGGCGCACCGCAAACGGCAAAAGGGCACCCAAAACAAAAGCAAGAGCAAAAATGCTCAACAGCTCAGAAAAGGAGGTCATACCAGCTCCAAGGCATTGGCGCCGCTCCCCTGGACGCAAGCTCCAGAATTGCAGCTAAGGGACGATGTGTGCGTAGTGTGTGTGTGTTTACTTCGTATTCTATAGAACTCTTCAGTAGCCCGGGACTAAACATTACAGATTCTCTCCATACGTTCTGCATATTCTGCGTCCTGAAATGTTCTACACCCGAGAAAGAGAAAACACCGGATACCGCACCCGCCACGCAAGTGCAGCATCCGATGTCATTCCCTAAAGATTAGAACGTCTGCGCATCCGCCAAAGTACGCGGATCAGGGGCACGCTCCAGGCCATGACGTTCATAGCCGCTGTGCTCCCGATAGTTCTGAATCCACCGCTCATAATCGAGCTCATCAGGGTCAAGTGCCGGGGCACTCGACCGGGAAATATACCGGTTCTCCTCGCTCGGCACCAGCTTCTCGGTACCGCCGAAGAGAGTCTCATCCAGCTTCTCACCCTTACGAAGACCAATCTCCTTGATCTCCACGTCATACCGCTCATACGCCTGGCGCATCGCCTTCGCAACGTCCAGGATCTTGACCGGCTGACCCATATCCAGCACCATGACCTCACCCGGGCGACCAATCGCACCGGCAAGCATCACCAGCAGGCAGGCATCGGTAATCAGCATGAAGTAACGGGTCGCGCGCTTATCGGTCAGGGTAATCGGACCACCCGAGAGAATCTGCTTCGTAAAGAGCGGCTTAATCGAACCGCGCGAACCAAACACATTACCGAAACGAACCGACACGTAGGTGTTGCCGGTCTTCTCGCCAAAGTACGCGGTCAGACGCTCCGCCACGCGCTTGGACTGACCCAGCGCAGTCTTCGGGTCCGCAGCCTTATCGGTCGAAACGTTCACGAAGGTCTTCACGCCCACCGCCTCCGCGGCACGCAGCACGTTCAGAGTACCCAGAGAGTTCGTCTTCCACGCCTCCTGCGGGTACGCCTCCAGCGCCGACACATGCTTCAAAGCTGCAGCGTGGAACACTACCTCGGGGCGACGGTCACGGAAAATCTCCAGCAGGTTATCACCCTCACGAATATCAGCCAGGATGATGCGGTCATCGTCCAGGCTCGACTCGTGAGTAATCGAAACCTTCGTCTCCATCAGCAGAGTCTCATCATGATCAAGCATCATGAGGGTCTCAGGCTCAAACTCGCTAATCTGACGGCACAGCTCAGAACCAATCGAACCGCCCGCACCTGTGACCAGCACGCGCTTACCGTGCAGGTACGAACGCAGAATATCGCGGTCAATATCGTAGTTAATCTCACCACGAATCACGCGCATCAGGTCGTTATCGCTCGCGGTAATCAGACGCTCACCCATCAGTCGAGCATTCGCGCTACTAATACGCTGAACCTCAACCTTAAGCTTACGCATGCGGTTGCAGAAGGACTCGAAGTAATCCTCCGACATATCCGAAATCGTCACCAGAATCTTACGGGTACCCGACTCACGAATCACCTGCTCCAGCTCGCGGTACGTCGTAATCACCGAAATGCCGTGGAACTTCGTACCAGCCTTCAGCTGATCATCGTCGAAGACCGCAACCGGGCGAAGCTTCGCATCCTCATCGTGCAGCATCGAATCCATGACCATGCCGCCAATAAAGCCGGCACCGTACACAATCACCGGTTCACCGGTCAGCTCACGCACAGCACCGCGCTCAGTGTACACACGCTTCGCCATGCGAGCGCCCGCCATCATAATCAAGCTAAATGCCGCCGCAATCGCAGGCACACTATGCGGCATATGGGGCAGACCCAACAGCTCATCCACAAAGGAGAAAGCAGTCAACGCCGCACCCGCGCTCAAAGCAGCCGCGCCGGCACGCCAGGACTCGTCAAACGAACCGTACGAATACACGCCGTTATAAATCTTCACACCCGCCAGACCAATGACCAGGTGCAACACCACAGCCAACGTAGCGGTCATCGTCAACGACGCCGGGTGAATAATATCGAACACCGAACCGTTACTGAGCAGCACACTATAGCGGAGCATGTACGCGAACAAAACCGCCAGCAGCCACGCGCTCGAATCGATCAGAGCCTGCGCAATCAGCCACCACGGCTTACGCTCATACAGGCGGTTCACCAGCATCGTGCCAGAGTCACCCTCCGTCACCATCGTGCCGCGCTGAGCCGCCTTCCGCATCACCACATGAGCGTGAGGTTTCAACTGAGCCACTACATGCCTCCTTCAGATGCGGTACCAGAAGAACGAGAAGAAGCACGAGCCGTCAACGACGACAACGCACGAAACGCCGAACGGCGCGCCTGCTCAGGAACAAAACGGTACACACTACGCACCGCCATATTCTGAGCCCACTGAAGCTTAGAAATACCGTGACCGGTGTACAGTCGACGCTGAATCGCCACATCCTGCAACCAGGCGTCCACTCCCCCACGCTTCGTGTACGCGCCCGCACCCACGCGGTAACGCACCAGAGCCTCGGGGATATTGCCCAGACGGTAGCCGGCATCGCGCAGACGCATCCACAGCCACCAATCCTCAGCGCCGGGCACGAACTCGTAACCGCCCAGCTGCTGCACGGCACTCTTCACGAACGCCACCGACGGGTGATAAATCGGGTTACGCGAATCCATCGCGCGCAGCAGACGCTCGGACTCAACAATCGCCTCGCGGGTCGACTCCACCGCAGTATTGCTCTCATTCACCTCAAGCATGGCAGAGCCCAGCACCGTGTAGCCGCCCTGCACCAGGGCAGGAATCAGACGCGCAAAACGAGTCGGCTCAGACAGATCATCAGAATCAGCACGAGCCACCAGCTCATACGAACACGCCTGCAGACCGGCGTTCAGCGCCTCCGCCAAACCAACATTCTGAGCCAGCTCCACCACCTGAATCGGCGGGCAATCCAGATTCTCGGCGCGCTGAACCCAGCGGTCCACCACGGCATCCAGCTCGGGGGTCAGCGGACCGTCCTTCACCAAAACCAGCTCGGAAGGACGCACCGTCTGGTTCAGAAGATTTGACTCCAACGCCTGGTCCAGATAGGCGGGGTTCTCCTTCGCGTACACGCTCATCAGCACCGAGAAATCGGGTACAGAGCTCACGCAACCACGCGCCTTCTCAGAATCAGCGGGGCTTTCAGCGGATGCCGGCACGCCGTAGCGGCCGGGGAAAGTCAGCGGGTAAATGCCCTCAAGCACCTGAGCATTCGGGCGAGGCGCACGCAAACCATCACGCACACCATTGAGGAAATACCCCAGGTAGGTGCGGCGGTCATCAGTACGCAGAACAGTAGAAATCCACAGGCGCGCCGACGAGCCACCGTACAACAGCTTCTCCAGCGGGTTCAGGGTACGCGAACGGGTAAAGACCCACAGCTTATTGCGCACATCGTTATAGAAACGCGGGCCCGGGTCAGCGTTCGTCGTACCAAAAGTCTTCGTGTGGTGCTTAGCCACAGAAGAAGGCACCGCAATGCCGTCACGGTGATGAATCAGACGAGTCGAAAACTCGAAGTCATCATTCCAAATGAAGAACTCAGCAATCGGCAAACCACCATTACGGCGAATAGCCTGCGCGTCCATCAGAATCGACACGAACGAGGCGCTACGAATCGGACGGGCACTCACCGCCTGCGCACGAGCATAACGCTGCTGACCCGCCGCAAACATCGTGCGCGGAGTGTTCATCGGGTGGTCCTCGCCGTTCGTCCACACCACACGAGACGCCACCACCGCGGGGCGCTGCGAAGGCACCGGCGAATAGTTCAGCCAGGCGGCAACCGCCTCCGACAGAGTGTTCTCGGTCGGCTCGGTGTCATCATCCATAACCCACACCAGATCCGGGTTATGGCGTTCCAGGGCGCGATCAATACCCACCGCGAAACCGCCAGCACCGCCCATATTGCTCTCCAGGCGGATGCAATCCACCGGTAGCTCGTAGTCCAGGGCACGCAGATACTCAGCAGTACCGTCCGTGGAGGCGTTATCAACAATCACCACCGCCGCAGGCACACGCTCACCAGAAGCGATACCAGCAAGGGTCTTCGGCAGCAGGTCCTCACGGTTATAAGTCACCACCACGGCAACCGTGCGGGGATACTCATTCAAAGAATTGTGAGAAGAAGACTGATCGGAAGAAGGCTGGGCAAAAGCGGTCACGTCGCTGTACTTTTCTGCCATAAGTTCTCCCTCCGTGGCGCGATGCGCCTGAATCAGCCGGTACGCGATATACCCATACCGAGCTGGGCGCTTATGGTGTTTCTCGCGCCCGCGGTATTCAACCGTGTGGATATATCACTCAAAGAAAATATTCTACCTGCGGTCTCCACTAGAGAGTGAACCATCACCTCAAAAGACGCACTTTATGACAAATAAACAACCGAATTCAGTTGATTTATCCGCATAGCGGACGCACCCGCACACCCAGTTTTGGGTATCCATCAAGCTACCAGCTTCACAGCCTGTGTTTGCGCTGTGCACCCCGTGCGAAAAAACGACCAGAGACCGAATAAAAACCCACAAATTCCCCATAAACTGTTCAAATATGGGAAAGTTGAAATGACCCCATTTTTCCCCGCAACGTACGCGGGCTCGTGAGAGGTAAAAGAGATGTCCGAATCCAAGTGGAAAGTCATTGGCGCCAGCGGCTTCGTTGGTTCCTCCATCGTCGCGCGTCTAAACGCAGAAGGTATCAGCGTTGATCCCATCGAGGCACCTCGACTCGCAACCCGCGCCCTCGACGTAGATAGCATCATCGACGAGGCAGACCAGCTTGAAGGCATCATCGACTCCCTCGCAGAAGCCTTCGCCGGCGCGCAGGTCGTCGTCAACGCAGCGGGCCTCGCAGCGCCCAATATGCAGGATCTACCTCCGCTCGTCGGTGCAAACGCCCTGCTTCCCGCCGTAATTGCCATCGCCGCACAGCGAACCGGCGTACGCCGCGTCATCCACCTCTCCTCCGCAGCGGTACAGGGCCCGCGCCTCGTGCTGGATGATTCCGAAGAGACCAACCCGTTCAGTGCCTACTCCTTCTCCAAGGCACTCGGCGAAGAAGCGCTGCTCGACCTGCAGGACTACTTCCTCGAAGAGCACCCCGACTGCGCACCCGAACTGTGCATCCTTCGCGCAACCAGCGTGCAGGGCCGAGGCCGACGCACCACCGAACTCTTCGCCAAGATAGCTTCCTCCCCCTTCGCATCCGTTGCGGGTGCAGGCACCGGCAAGTCCCCGGTCTCCAGCGTGCAAGCCCTCGCAGAATTCGTGGTCATGCTCGGCACCTTCCCCGGCGAGCTACCCACCATCGTGCTGCAGCCCTGGGAAGGCGCAACCGTTGCCTCCGCATCCGTGGACGCTGGTCGCCGCCACCCGCACCGCCTGCCCGAGTGGCTCTGCCGCGCAGCCGTCAAGGCGGGCTACACCGTCTCCGAGCTGATGAATGACAAGTTCGCAGGATCCGTGCGTAAGGTCGAGGTCATGTGGTTCGGCCAGGGCATCGACGACTCCTGGGCACGTGACAACAACCTTCTGCCCACCCCGCGCGTGCGTGAAGTACTGCGCAACGCCCACACCGCGCTGGGTAAGAAGAAGGACCGCCGCTTCGACAAGAACTAGGTAGCGTACGTGCGCCCCTAGCAGCGCACAACCTGAGGCACGCAGCCCAGGAGCGCATAACCTGTAGGACTCATAACGAAAGGGAACCCCCGATATATCTGAACGATATATCGGGGGTTCCCTATACGTTTTTATGCTCCGAGCTTTATAACTCGCAGAGGTTTAGAGGTGATCCTCCGGGGCGTCCTTCTGCTCGGTCTTTGCCTCAGACTCAACCTTTGCCTCAGCTTCAGTCTTGGTAGCCTCAGTCTTAGCTTCTGCCGACTTAGCCTCATCCTTAGAGGCAGTCTCAATCTTCGACGCGCCAAAGACCAGCGCGCGAGCAGTATCAGCAGGAACTGGGTGAGTCTGCGGCTCATCCGCACGAACCGGCTTCGGAGTGTTGTCACGGTAGCCGCGCGAACGCTCCTGGTCCACGCCAGTGCTGAAAGCAGAAGACAGAGCCGAAGTAGCGCCCAGCAGGGACGCAGCGACAGAACCGGCCACCGGTGCCGAAGCGCGACGAGCAGGCTCACCGCTCACAGTGTGGGTGCTGTCCCACTGCTCGTACGCTTCATCCAGGTCAGCCTGCTCATCCAGAGCACGCTCAGAAGGAGTCGACTCAGACGACGCGGAAGAAGCAGCCTCAGCTTCCTCAACCTTACGAGCCGCCTGCTCGTCAGCCTCCGCACGAGTCAGAATGGTCGGAACGACCTCGCGCAGCTCCTCCACCGAAATTGCGCCCTCACGAACCACCACGTAGGGGAAGGAAGTGCAATCCAGAATCGTGGACGGTGCCGGGTCACGCTCAGTCACCACAACCACGCCGTCCTCATTCGGCTCAGACTCAAGCGGCTTAGGACGAGCGCCACCGTCAATCACCACAGCAACGTCCTCGCCCAGAGAATCCATGGCGGTCTGTGCGTCCAGTGCGGCTTCCTGACCGGTCTTGTTCGCGCTCGAAACCGCCAGCGGACCGTGCTCAGTCAGCAGCTTCAGGGCGAACTCGTCATCGGGAACACGCACGGCAACAGTACCGCGGGTCTCACCCAAATCCCAGCTCAGCGACGGGTACGCGTGAAGAATGATAGTCAGCGCGCCGGGCCAGAAGCGACCACCCAGATCGTAAATATCGTCCGGAACGTCGTCGACCACGCCAGCGAGCGCAGCAAGATCAAAGATCAGCACGGGCGGCGGCATGGTGCGGTCGCGGCCCTTATCTGCCAGCAGCTTGGCAACGCCCTGATGCGAGAAAGCATCGGCGGCAATACCGTAGACGGTATCGGTGGGCATCACAATCGTGTCGTGCGCCTTCAGCGCCTCGCGGGCAGCTTCAATGGCCTCGCGGGTCTCAGTTTCAGTCGTTACGGGGTACAGCTTTGCAGTCACGGGTCTTATTCTCTCATGTTTTTCTGGATGCGGCGAGACACCGGCACCCACAACGCGCCATGTGGAAGCACTCTTCCGGGGGTTCACCGTATTTCGCCGGCTCTGAGCTGGCTACTGAGCTGACTACTGGGGCGGACGCGTTGCCTTCATGCAGCCCGGCACGGGCTAGGTGGTGCATTTACTAGTCTAAAGGCTCTAGTGGGCGCGGTTTATAACCGACGCTATGACGCGGACGATTATTCAGGTCACGCACCGGGTAGCAGTCCTCGAAGCCGACACGTGCCAACAGCTCGGCGACGGCTTCTTCCTGGGTGTCGTCGTGCTCCATGATGAACAGACCGCCGGGGGTAAGAAGTTCGAAGGCGCGGGCGGCAATCGCGGAGGGCATCTGCATGCCGTCCTCTCCCCCGCCGTACAGAGCCATGTCCGGGTCGTGCAGGGCGGCTTCCGGGTCGGCGGGTACGTTCGCCGGCGGAATGTACGGAGGGTTCGAGAGCACCGCGTCGAAGGTTCCGGAAAGTTCGGGCAGGGCGGTGAGGGCGTCCCCCTGAACCAGGTGTACGCCGAGCGGCTCCAGGTTCTTACGGGTGTAGGGGATGGCGTCTTCGGAGAGTTCCACCGCGAACACCTGGGCGTTCGGCAGTTCGCTCTTAATTGCCGCCGCGATAGCCCCGGAGCCGGTGCACAGGTCGACGATGCGCAGCTGACCGGTTGTCGAATCGGTGCGTGCGGTCAGCACCTTGAGGGCTTCTTCGACGAGTAGCTCGGTCTCGGGGCGGGGTACGAACACGCCCGGTCCGACTGCCAGTTCTAGGCGGTAGAAGGGAGCGGAGCCGGTGATGTGCTGCAGCGGTTCGCGGTAGGCGCGGCGGGCGACCAGCGCCTCGTACTCTGCGACCTGTGCGGGGGTGAGCCGCTCCCCCATGAGCGCGGCGTGCTGTAGGCGTGAGCGTGAGCCGTCGTAGAGCAGGTGCGCGGCGAGGAGCTCGGCGTCCACGCGGGGGCTGGGCACCTGCGCCAGTGCCGCGGTGGCGCGCGTGAGTACCTGCGCGAGTTCTTCCCCGCGGGGGTCGTGCACATTCACCTTCATGAGCTCTCCTTTTCATCTCTCAACGGCTCAAAGCCTATCGCGGCATACAGGTGAGGGGCTCCACCGCCGTAGCGGCGAGCCCCTCACCAACATCTCACGTCGATTCAGTGAATCGACAAGAGTCTATATACAGAACCTACGTCTGCACAGAACTACTTCTGTTCCTGGCCCACCTGAGCGAGGCGGTGCGCCTCATCCATCTCAATAGCGGACTGAACCACAGGCTCCAGGTCACCATTCAGTACAGCATCCAGGTTGTACGCCTTGTAGCCGGTACGGTGATCCGCAATGCGGTTCTCTGGGAAATTGTAGGTACGGATACGCTCCGAACGGTCCATGGTACGCACCTGCGAAGCACGGTGCGCCGCGTTCTCAGCGTCAATCTGCTCCTGCTGGTGAGCCAGCAGTCGCGCACGCAGCACGCGCATTGCAGCTTCACGGTTCTGCAGCTGAGACTTCTCATTCTGCATCGCCACGACAATACCGGTGGGCAGGTGGGTAATACGCACCGCCGAGTCGGTGGTGTTCACCGACTGGCCACCGGGGCCCGAAGAACGGTACACGTCAATCTTCAGGTCGTTCTGGTTAATCTCGATTTCTTCCGGCTCATCCACCTCGGGGAACACCAGAACACCGGCAGCGGAGGTGTGGATACGGCCCTGAGACTCAGTCGCCGGAACACGCTGCACACGGTGCACGCCACCCTCATACTTCAGGTGCGCCCACACGCCCTCAGCCGGCTCATTCGAGGAGCCCTTAATAGCAATCTGGGCGTCCTTGTAACCGCCAACATCGGTGCTGGTCGAAGAAATAATCTCAGTCTTCCAGCCCTTGTTCTCGGCATAACGCATGTACATGCGCAGCAGGTCACCAGCGAACAGAGCCGCCTCGTCACCACCGGCACCAGCCTTCACCTCAAGAATGACGTTACGGCCATCATCCGGGTCACGCGGAATCAGCAGGCGGCGCAGCTTCTCCTGAGCAACCTCCAGCTCCTCCTCCAGACCGGGAATCTCCGCCGCGAAATCCGGATCCTCATCAGCCATCTCGCGAGCAGCCTCAAGGTCATCCTTCAGCGAAGTGTACTTATTGTATGCAGTCACAATACCGGTCAGCTCCGCGTAGCGGCGGCCCACACGGCGTGCCTTACCCTGATTCGCCTGCACGGCGGGGTCAGCCAGCTGATTCTGCAGGTCAGCGTGCTCATCCAGCAGAACCTGAATAGATTCAAACATTCTGTTCTCTCTTCCATCTCCCGCACTTTACGCCGCACGGGCAGGCACTAGACATCTCACACCCCTCACAACGGGGATGCACAAAACGAACGGCTCACGCGCCCCACCCACAATGAGGAGGTGGGGCGCGTGAGATACGAGCCTTAGTCGACCAGACGCAGACCGTTCTTCTGAACCGTCAGAAGGAACTCCACGTTGCTTTCAGTCTTACGCAGCTGGTTGGTCAGAACACCCAGAGCCTGCTCGGGTTCCATACCCGCCAGGGCACGGCGCAGACCCCACATAATCTTGATCTCATCCGGGGAGAGCAGGTTCTCCTCGCGGCGAGTACCAGAAGCATTAATATCAACCGCCGGGAAGATACGCTTATCCGCCAGCTGACGGGACAGGCGCAGCTCCATGTTACCGGTGCCCTTGAACTCTTCGAAGATCACTTCATCCATCTTCGAGCCGGTCTCAACCAGGGCGGTAGCCAGAATGGTCAGCGAGCCGCCCTCTTCAATGTTGCGGGCAGCACCGAAGAACTTCTTCGGCGGGTACAGTGCGGCAGAATCCACACCACCGGAGAGGATACGACCGGATGCGGGAGCCGCCAGGTTGTATGCGCGTCCCAGGCGGGTCATGGAGTCCAGCAGCACGACCACATCGTAGCCGAGCTCCACCATACGCTTCGCACGCTCAATAGCCAGCTCAGCCACAGTGGTGTGATCCTCAGCCGGGCGGTCGAAGGTCGAGGCGATAACCTCACCCTTGACGGTGCGCTGCATATCGGTCACTTCTTCAGGACGCTCATCCACCAGGACCATCATCAGGTACACGTCCGGGTTGTTCACGGTAATCGCGTTCGCAATGGACTGCAACATGAGGGTCTTACCCGCCTTCGGCGGGGACACAATCAGACCACGCTGACCCTTACCAATCGGGGACACCAGGTCCACCACGCGGGTGCCCAGCTTCTTCGGGGTGGTCTCCAGGCGCAGACGCTCCTTGGGGTACAGCGGAGTCAGCTTCGAGAAGACGCGGCGGTTCGCTGCTTCCTCAACGCTCTGACCGTTAATCGCCTCAACCTGAACCAGCGCGTTGAAACGCTGGCGGCTGCTCGACTCACCCTCACGCGGCACGCGAATCGCACCGAGCACGTGGTCGCCCTTACGCAGGTTGTACTTCTTCACCTGAGCCAGGGAGACGTACACGTCGTTGGTGCCGGGCAGGTAGCCGGTGGTACGCACGAAAGCGTAGTTGTCGAGAATGTCCAGAACACCCGAAATCGGTGCCAGCACATCGTCTTCGCTCAGGCGAGGCTCGTTCTCCTCGCGGCGGCGAGCTTGCTTCTCGGTGCGCTCAGCCTGACGGTCGCGCTTGGAACGGCGCTCAGTACGCTCGGTGCGCTCGGCACGCTCTGCGCGTTCTGCACGCTCAGCAGCCTTACGCTCGGCACGTTCACTACGCTCAGTGTTGCGCTCTGCACGCTCAGCCTGACGGTCACGCTTAGTGCGACGCTCGGTACGCTCACCATCCTGGTCGCGGCGACGCTCACGGGTGCGGGTACGCTTCGAGCTCTTCTCACCGTCGGGGGTGCCAAAAGTCATGTCCAGGGCAGCGTTCAGGCTGTCCAGGCTCGCGGTGCCGTCAGCGGTAGTAGCCTTCAGCTCAGCAGAGTTACCGGGCAGGTCAACCTGCTCCGCACGCTCGCCAATACGCTCAGCAGCCAGTTCAGCGCGCACATCCAGCGGAGGAAGCTCAGCGGGCTTCTCGTCCTTACGGGTGCGGGTGCGGCGGGTACGCTTCTCCGGCTTCTCGTTATTCTCAGTCTTCTCGGACTTCTCAGCCGATGCGTCCTCACCCTCAGCGGCACGGCGAGCGCGCGCACGCTTCTGAGCGGGAGTCTCGTAACGGGAAGAGCGGGTTCGCTTCTCAGACTTTTCAGCCTTCTCAGCGCCCTCAGCGGGGGCTTCAGTAGCCTCAGCGTTTTCGGTCTTCTCAGCCTTTGCCTCGGCGTCCTTCTGGGCGCGAGTACGGCGGGTACGGCGAGGCTTAGACTCTTCAGTCGTCTCAGCAGCGGGAGTCTGGGCAGACTCAGCAGCAGCCTCAGACTTAGGTGCCTCAGACTTGGGCGCAGCAGGAGCGGCTACGGCGCCACCACGCTGATGCTCTTCAAGAGCCTGAACCAGCTCGGCCTTCTTCAACTTCAGATAGCCGCGGATACCAAGCTGCTGGGCGAGGACACGCAGCTGCGCGACCTTCAAGTTTGCAAGTTCCGGTGCGGCAGCTGCCGTACCGTACTCATCGGTGACAACAATATTCTTTGCCAACTACAATTCCTTTGGTTATAAGCCCTGAAAATCTTCAGAATAAAGATCGGGCGGGCGCTATAGCGCGGTCAAAGGTTTAGACACTGCCGAAAGAAAACAGCAGTCTGCACCTTCGACTCCCTCGAACCGCGCTGGAGGCGGTTCGCGTCTCTTACCGTACCCGCTGATTCAGACACAGCGAGCACACACGGAAGATAAGGCGCTCTATCACAAATGTGGGCAAGCCCAAACCATCATCTATAGAACCATCTACACGAGATGAAGAGGACGGATTGGTCACTTGAAAGGGCACCCGCCGCGAAACCGAACCCTCAGAAAAGTCTTCCCCTATGCGTCAGAAATAAAGAAAGACATGAATCCCAAAGGCACTCCCCCGAACCTTACCGGCTCCCGCCCAGATACAAAAGCATCTGAGGCATCAGGGGAAACGGAAGTACGTTACGAAGGATAGTATCGACGGTCTACATTGAACGACGGGCGAACCTCAACATAGGACGAACTAATAACGTCCTACTGAGTAACTATAACACCTTCAGTATCAATTTCAAGGGGAAGCACCCGCCAGTTCAGGCGGCGATCCGCAATAGCGCTACCAGGGTGAGTCGCCTCAAACTCGGCAATCGCCTCCTGAACCTGTCGCACCTGCTCCTCGCCGTGCGCAAAGGTCAAAACGGTCGGGCCAGCACCAGAAATCACCGCCGCAAAACCCTGACCGCGCAGATACGCAACCAGCGCAGCCGACGGCTCCATCGCGGTCACACGGTAACCCTGATGCAGGTAATCCACGGTCGCATCCATCAGGTACTCGGGAGCATCAGAGAGAGTGCGCACCAACAACGCCGCACGAGCCGAGTTCGCCACCGCCTCAACGTGGGGCATCTGCGCAGGGATCAGCGAACGAGCAAGCTTGGTCGACACCTCATAATCGGGCACAGCCACCACGGGGCGAACATCAGGATGCACCGGAATAATCAGGGTCTTCCAGTTACCCATCTCGCCCCAGGACACCGACAGGTTGCCGTAAATCGCCGGAGCCACGTTATCCGGGTGGCCCTCCATATCGGAGGCGACCTGCAGCATCTGCTCACGGCTCAGACGGTGCTCCTCCGGCAGCAGACCGCTCGCCGCAGCCACGCCCGCCACAATAGCCGACGCCGAAGAACCCATACCGCGAGAATGCGGAATCTTATTATCAGCAATCAGCTTCACCGGCGGCAGTTCGTCCAAACCAGCCGCAGCGAAACCAGCCTTCATCGCCTGCAAAACCAGGTGGCTCTCGTCGCGAGGAACATCCGCGCTACCCTCACCGCTGAGCTCAAACTCCAGACCGGACTCAATACGCTCAACAACCAGCTCATCATAGAAGCCAAGACCCAAACCCATGCTGTCATAGCCGGGACCCAGGTTAGCGCTCGTAGCGGGAACGCGAACCTTAACGGACGCGCCCACCGGAATATCAGAAATATGCAGGGAAGACATGAGAAGAACCTCGCGATCGGTGACGTAATGAGTGAATAGGTGAAAGATACAAAAAGGGGCTGTCATGCAGGTGCACCCCGCCCCGCAAACACGGGACGGAGTGCACATCGTAGTATGAACAGACTAGTTCAAATCAAGAATATCTGCCACAGCAACCACGTCGAAGGGAGCCTTAGTCGGCTCAACCTTCACACCGTTAACAGCCTCAAGAGCCCACTGCGGGTCCTTCAGACCGTGACCGGTCACGGTAATCACGATGGTCTTACCCTCGGGAGCTTCACCTGCGCGGTGCTTCTTCAGCAGACCCGCAACACCGGCAGCCGAAGCCGGCTCCACGAAGACACCCTCGCGGGCGGACAGCCAGCGGTGCGCCTCCAGAATCTCCTCATCGGTGACAGCCTCAATCACGCCGCCGGACTCGTCACGAGCAGCTTCAGCCTTCTCCCACGACGCGGGGTTACCGATACGGATTGCGGTCGCAATGGTCTCAGGAGCCTCAATCGGGTGACCAGCAACGATCGGTGCAGCACCAGCAGCCTGGAAGCCCCACATAATCGGACGCTTGGTCGCAACCGGCTCCAGCACCTTACCGTCACGGTTGGTGTAAGGCTCCGAGTACTCCTTGTAGCCCTTCCAGTACGCGGTAATGTTACCCGCGTTGCCAACCGGCAGCAGGTGGTAATCGGGAGCGTCACCCAGGGTGTCAACAACCTCGAACGAACCGGTCTTCTGACCCTCAATACGGTACGGGTTGACCGAGTTCACCAGGAACACAGGGTAGTTCTCGCTGAGCTTGCGAGCAATCTCCAGGCAGTTGTCGAAGTTGCCGTCAATCTGAATGATGTCAGCACCGTGAGCAATCGCCTGAGACAGCTTACCCATGGAAATCTTGCCGTCCGGAACCAGCACTGCACAGCGCATACCAGCCTGCAAAGCGTACGCAGCAGCCGACGCGGAAGTGTTACCGGTCGAAGCACACACAACAGCCTTCGCACCGTCACGCTTAGCGGCGGTCATCGCGCTGGTCATACCGCGGTCCTTGAACGAACCGGTCGGGTTCATACCCTCAAACTTCAGGTAAACGGTGTTGCCGGTCTCAGCAGACAGTGCCGGCGCGTGAATCAGCGGGGTGCCGCCCTCGCCCAGGGTCACAGCCTTCACATCGTCTGCGAAGGGCAGACGGTCACGGTACTCATTGATAACGCCCTGCCACACGTGTGCCATTGGCTTCTCCTTCAATCTTGGCGCCCCGCCCGCCGGACCTCCCATAGGTCCGGCGCGGTAGCGGGTACGCGGGTTAGTTAGTGAGCGATGCACCCGCAAGCGAACATCGCACGTTTAGTGAGCGGCGCGTGCCGCACATAGATAACGCTTTTGAGCCTTAGTGCTTCTCGGACTCCACGCGGATGACCGAGTTCACCTCACGCACAGTGTCCAGAGCATCAATCACGGCAATCGCACGGCGCAGATCGGAATCCTTCGCCGAGTGGGTCACCATACGAATCTGAGCCGCGCCCTCCTTTGGGGTGGACTGGCGCAGCGAATCCACCGAAATACCGTGCTCGGCAAGGATACGGGTAATATTCGCCAGAACGCCCAGGCGGTCCTCCACCAGAACACCCACCGAGTAGCGGGAAATCACGTTGTCCAAGCTGGTTGCGTGTAGCTGAGCGTGGGAAGTCTCCGGAACACCGGGACCGCCCAGCACCAGGCGACGAGCCAAGGACACGAAGTCACCCAGAACAGCCGAAGCAGTCGGAGCGCCACCCGCACCGGGACCGTAGAACATCAGCTCGCCAGCGTTCTCCGCCTCAACGAATACAGCGTTGAACGCACCGTGCACGCCCGCCAGCGGGTGCTGACGCGGAATCAGGGTCGGGTTCACACGAATGTTAGCGCCGTTCTCACCCTCGCGCTCACAAATAGCCAGCAGCTTGATGACGTAACCATCAGCATCCGCGGCAGCAACATCATCAGCGGTGATGGAGGTAATGCCCTCGGTGTGCACATCATCGATGGTGAAGTCAGAGTGGAACGCCAGCGAAGCAACAATCGCAGCCTTCGACGCGGCATCGTGGCCCTCAACGTCAGCGGTCGGGTCAGCCTCCGCGTAGCCGAGCTTCTGAGCCTCAGCCAGTGCGTCTGCGAAGGATGCGCCGGTGGTGTCCATCTGGTCAAGAATGTAGTTGGTGGTGCCGTTCATGATGCCCAGAACGCGGGTCACACGGTCACCAGCCAGGGAGTCACGCAGGGGGCGCAGAATCGGGATAGCACCCGCAACAGCAGCCTCGTAAGAGAGCTGAGCACCGGACTCATCAGCGGCAGCCTGCAGCTCCACACCGTGCTTAGCCAGCAGCGCCTTGTTGCCGGAGACCACGGACTTACCCGCCTTCAGAGCACGCAGAATGCGGGTGCGAGCCGGCTCAATACCGCCGGTCAGCTCGATGACCACATCCGCCGCATCAATCAGGGATTCAGCGTCGGTGGTGTACAGCGAGGGGTCCGCATTCCAGTGGCGGGATGCATTAGTATCGCGCACAGCAATACCGATCAACTCCACGGGGGCGCCAATGCGCTTTTCAAGGACGGCGTTATCCTCGACCAGGATGCGAGCAGCCTGGGAACCGACATTACCGGCACCAAGCAGTGCTACTTTGATCTTTTCAGCCACGATAGTCTCTTTCTACGGTCTGTTCCGGGTTCGCCCCGGTATCTCTTCGGGCTACGGTGTGGATGCGGCGCAGAGCACGCACTCAACAACCACTTTATCAAGAGGCGGGGACGGCTCAGCAGCCTCAAGCTGCGACTTTTACTCTCTGAGATGAGGTATCCCTCACAGTTATGAGGTGAACCTTATCTTCTGCCATGTTGTGAACGCACAAAACCGTGAAGACCCCGCCCGCAACCGCCACCTCACGGCACGCATTGTAGAAACGGGAACTTCACGGCTTTTCATGATGTCAGACAGGGTTCTTAGATTTCCGACCCCATATCCAGCGCCAACATATCCTCCTCACGCTGACGGCGAATCATCATGCGAGAAGGCTTACCCTCAGCAGTGGCAATCACCGGCGGGCGAGTCAAGAAGTTATAGTTCGAACCCAGCACATAGCAGTACGCGCCGGTCGCCGGAACCGCCAGAATATCGCCAGCCTGCAGGTCAGCGGGCAGGTAGCAGTAGCGCACCACCACATCGCCAGACTCGCAGTGCTTACCCACCACGCGAGAGAGCACCTGCTCCCCCGCCGGAGCACGATTCGCCAGGGTCACCGAATAATCCGATTCGTACAGCACCGGGCGGGCGTTATCACTCATACCGCCGTCCACCGAAACGTAGCGGCGCACACGGATCTCGCCGTTCTCATCCTCAATGCTCACGTTCTTAATGGTGCCCACCGTGTACAGGGTCGCACCCGAAGGACCGGAAATGGAACGGCCCGGCTCGAACGACATGTGCGGAATCGCCATGCCCAGGCGCTCACAGGTCGCCGCGACGGAAGCGGCAATCGACTCGGTCACCTCGGTAATGGAGCGGGGGTGATCCGCCTCGGTGTAGCCGATGCCGTAGCCACCACCCAGGTCCAGCTCCGGCAGGGTCACGCCCAGGTCACGGTTGAGACGGTTCATGAACTCCAGGGCGGTAGTAGCCGCCTGCTCGAAGCCCTCCGCCTCAAAAATCTGCGAACCAATATGGCAGTGAATACCGCGGAAATCCAGGGAATCGGTCGCATTCAGAATCGCGGCAGCCAGAGCCGCGTAAGAATCGGTAGCCTCAACACCCCAGTGCTCCAGCTCCTCCTCTTCCAAACCGGCGAGCGCGGCGGTGCCGGGCTGCAGGGACATGCCGAACTTCTGATCCTCGTGTGCGGTCGCAATGGACTCGTGGGTCGAGGCATGCACACCGGGGGTGATGCGAATCAGCACCGGAACCGGGGCGTACGGCTCCTCGCCCTCAGCCACACGCTCGGCGGCAAGCTCGGCGTACACGCACTCAATGAGCTTGAGCTCATCCACCGAGTCAGCCACCACACGACCCAGGCCGTTACGGATCGCGCGGGCGATCTCAGCCTCCGACTTGTTGTTACCGTGCAGGGCGATGTTCGCACCGGGCACCTGTGCGCGCAGAGCCAACGCCAGCTCACCACCGGAGGCGGTATCCAGGCACAGGCCCTCCTCGGTCGCCCAGCGCGCCACGGCAGTGGACAGGAACGACTTACCGGCGTAGTAGACGCTTACCTTCGCACCGTGCGCGGCGAAAGCCTGCTCAAAAGCGGTGCGGTAGGCGCGGGCGCGGGTACGGAAGGTCGTCTCGGAGAAGACGTACTGCGGGGTTTCGTGCTCATCAACCAGGTCGCTGACGGTCACGCCATCAATGCAGAGCTCGCCCTGCTCATTGCGGGTGAAGGAGTCAGTCCAGATGGTGCGGGACAGGGTCTCGGGGTGCTCGGGGTAGGTGAGCCATTCGGGGGCGTAGAGGGCGCGGGCTTCGCTCATCGTGTCTCTTTCTTAGCTATCTTGCCGGCATACGTTCAACCCCCGCCCCGGTAGCACCGGGTCGGGGGTTGAAATGAGAGTATTACATGCGCTCGGGTGCGCTCACACCCAGCAGGTTCAGGCCGTTAGCCAGCACCTGCTGTGCTGCGTTATTCAGTAGCAGGCGGGTACGGCGCAGGTCGGTGACCTCTTCATCAGCCTTGGGGGCGACGCGGGAGACACCGTACCAGCTGTGGTACGCCGAAGCGAGCTGCTCCAGGTAGCGGTTCACGCGGTGCGGCTCGTAGAACTTCGCGGCATCACGCACAGCGGCGGGGAACTGGCCGAGTACAGCCAGCAGCTCACCGTCAGCAGCCGAGTCGAGCAGGGAGGTGTCCACGCCGTCCTCAACCTTCACGCCAGCCTCCGCAGCGTTACGTGCCACAGCGGCGGTACGTGCGTGAGCGTACTGCACGTAGTAGACCGGGTTCTCGTTGCTCTTGGAGGTCAGCAGGCCCAGGTCAATATCGATGGGGGTGTCCACCGAGTAGCGAGTCAGCTCGTAGCGGGCTGCGTCAACGCCCACAGCTTCGACCAGGTCCTCGAGGGTGACCACGGTGCCAGCACGCTTGGACATGCGGACGGGCTTGCCGTCCTTGACCAGGTTTACCAGCTGACCGATCATGACCTCAATCTGGTCGGCGCGGTAACCAAGAATCTGGGCGATAGCCTTCAGACGGCCCACGTAGCCGCTGTGGTCAGCGCCGAGCATATAAATCGCCACGTCAGCGGGGTTTACTGCACGGGTCATCTTGTCCTGGTAGTAGGCGATATCACCCGCCACGTAGGCGTGGTTGCCGTCAGACTTGATGACCACGCGGTCCTTATCATCGCCGTAGTCGGTGGTGCGCATCCACCATGCACCGTCAGCTTCGAAGAGCTGGCCGTTCTCGCGCATGGTCTCAAGCAGGGCGTCCACCTTGCCGCCTTCGAACACGGAGTTCTCGTGGAAGAACACGTCAAAGTGAGTACCGAATGCCGCCAGGGACTCCTTGATCTGATCGAACATCAGGTGAGTACCGATTTCGCGGAAAATCTCTTCGGGGTTCTCAGCCTCAAGCGCGTCGGGGCGCTGAGCCAGAATCTGGTCCTTAATGTCAACAATGTACGCGCCAGCGTAGCCGTCCTCGGGGGTCTCCTCACCGCGAGCAGCGGCAATCAGGGACCGCACGAAACGGTCAATCTGGGTACCGTGGTCGTTGAAGTAGTATTCACGCACGACGTTAGCGCCCTCAGCCTCAAGGACGCGGGCGAGCGCATCACCGACGGCAGCCCAGCGGGTACCGCCCAGGTGGATGGGGCCGGTGGGGTTCGCGGAGACGAACTCAAGGTTAATGGTCTTACCGGCGAACTTGTCGCTGCGGCCGTATGCTTCGCCAGCCTCAACGATGGTGGCGGCAAGCTCACCAGCAGCTGCAGCGTCCAGGGTGATGTTCAGGAAGCCGGGACCAGCAATATCTACGGATGCGACACCGGGGATGGCGCCAATCTTCTCTGCCAGAAGAGCTGCTGCCTCACGCGGGTTCTTGCCCACCTTCTTGGCGAGCTGCAGAGCGACGTTGGTTGCCCAGTCGCCGTGTTCGCGGGACTTGGGGCGCTCTACTCGGACGGCGGGCAGTTCAGCGCCCTCCACGAGGGTCAGCTGGCCGGAGGAAATGGTTTCTTCAAGGGCAAGCGCAATGGCTTCAGAGAGTTCTTCAGGAGTCATAACAAACTATTCTAGCAAGCCTTGGCAGGTGCCTGACCCTTTATCTAGTGCATATCTGATACCATAGGTGGGTTGCCTCTGTAGCTCAGCGGATTAGAGCACCAGTTTCCGGTACTGGGGGTCGAAGGTTCGAATCCTTTCAGGGGCACGATGTTCTTATTCGAGAGGGAACACGGGAGCCGATATCCGAGGCGTATTGTTCGGGTATCGGCTCCTTTTTATTTAGCGGCCATGCTGGGCAGCTCCCTCTTCAACTTCAGAGGGTGGACACTACCCTCCTGCCTGTTGTGGCAACGCTCGCACCCTTGAGAGAATAGGGAAACGCGCACACTGTTCAACTCAACCCGAACTTTAAGCCACAACAGCGGAGGTAACCCGATGACCACCATGCGCCAGATTCAGCTCACCGAATGGGGCGACGAAAGCGTTCTGCACGAAGCAAACGTGCCTATCCCCTCACCGGTGCGCGGTCACGTGCTCATCAAGACGGTTGCCGCCGGTGTCAACCCGATTGACCTAACCACTCGCAAGGGTCTGGGGCCCGCCGCTCAGCTTGCCGACCCGTCGTACAAGCCCTTCGTGCCCGGCTGGGATGTTGCCGGCACCGTGGTTGCCACCGCCGGCGACTACACGGGTTTTAAAGTGGGCGACGGCGTATTTGGCCTGGTGTCTTTCCCCTCCCCCGCCGGTGCGTACGCCGAGTATGTTCTCGCCCCGGCGCATCAGCTGGTGAAGGTGCCTGCCGATGTTCCCTGCGCACAATTGGGTGGCGCTCCCCTGGCGGCGCTGACCGCATACCAGGCGCTCTTCGAAGTGGCGCGATTGAAGGAAGGCGAGCGCGTGCTCATTCACGCCGGTGCCGGAGGCGTCGGTCACCTCGCTGTTCAGTTGGCGGCGCAGGCTGGCGCGCAGGTTTTTGCGACCGCCTCCGCGGCGAACCACGAGTTTGTGCGCTCGTTGGGTGCCCAGCCCATTGATTACCGCACCGAGGATTTCCGTGCCGTACTGGGTCAGACCATGGATGTGGTACTCAATTCCACCGGTCAGCAGACCTTCCTCGATTCGCTGGAGGTGTTGGTTCCCGGCGGTCGTATTGTTACCCTGACCAGCCCCGACCCGCTGGATGTTGCGCGTGAGCGCGGCTTCGAGGCGCAGTGGCTGACGGTTCACCCGGACCGCGCGCAGATGCAGGAGATTTCCCGCCTCATGTCCTTGGGCCTGTTGAAGGTGCACGTGGATCAGGTGCTTGATTTTTCGCAGGCTGCGCAGGCTCATGCCCTGGTGGCGACGGGTCGCACCCGCGGCAAGATCGTGCTGGTTCCCTAACGAGGTGCTGATTCATGCAGACTTCTGAGAGCACGCCGAAGGTTGAGGGCGCATTGAACGCTGAGGGCGTACCGAATGTAGAGAGCGCGCCGACCGTTGAGGGTACCGAGTACCGCTCCGGTTTTTACCGCGAGGCGGGCTTTTACGATGCCCACTCGCTGCCCGACTACGGCGCGCAGTCGCCGGTAACTCGTGAAGCGTTCGCCTACGATTTCTTCCCCGCGACCGGGGATATCTCTTCCCCCGCGCCGCTACTGGTGTGGGTTCACGGTGGCGCCTGGCGTTTCGGCACCAACCAGGCCCTACGCGACATCATCCTGCGCACCCCTGGCGGGGAGCAGCCCAATACGCAGGCGCTCATGCGCGCCGCTTTTCAGCAGGCAGGTTGGGCGGTCGCATCCATCAACTACCGGTATTCACATCAGGCACTCTTCCCGGGTGCCCTGCACGATGTGAAGGAGGCCGTGCGTTTCTTCCGCGCCAACGCGCACGAATTCGGTATTGATCCGCAGCGCATTGCGGTAGCGGGCGGAAGCGCCGGCGGGCACCTGAGCATGATGGTTGCGCATACGGGAGATTCCGCCGCCGGTGACCCTGCATTTGGGGATTCTGCGAGCGCTCCCGAGCACGACGAATACTTTGAAGGCAGGGCGGCAAGCGCCTACCCGTCCCATAGTTCGCAGGTGGCGGCGGCGGCTTCGTTTTACGGGGTCAGCGATTTGAGGACCATCTTCACCGATCGACCCCTGGCTGGCTACGCTCTCGACCACCCCGAGGATGACGGGGCGGAATGGCGACTACTGGGAAGCACCCACCCCGTCCCCGCAGATGTGTCTAATATCGATATTTCCGCGGGTGAGCGGGCGGTTCCGGGTGTCTGCATCGAGCGCGCCCAAAAGAACTGGGAGCGTGCGCATCCCATTGATGCGGTACGCCCCCAGAAACGAGTGAATAAGATCGAAAGTGCCTCTGCACCGGGAGTGAGCGGCGGTGCCACTCCCCTCATGCTCGTGCACGGTATTAGCGATTCGTGTGTGCCGTACCAGCAATCGGTGCGGGTGTATCAGGCGCTGCGCACGCGGCAGGTGCCTACCGATTTGGTGCTGGTTCCGGATGCCGAACACGGGGATTCGCGCTGTTTTAGCCCCGATATTGTTCAGCAGATGCTGCGATTCTTCAACCGCGCTGTTCGGTTCAACCGCAGCGTGTAGCTCAACCGCGGCGTGTAACCTGAGCGGTTCGACAGGTTAGCGAACGCGGCGGTTCACGTATTCGTGCTCAAGGCGGTAACGCTCGAGGTCATCAAAAGCAACGCGACGGTGCGTGTTAATGCGCTCGAACGGAATATCTCCGCGCTCCAGCAGGCGAACAACGGTCGGGCGGGATACGCCCAGGTAGTCTGCCGCCTCCTGCGTGGTCATGAGGCGGTCCTGGCGTACCACGCAGACGTCCTTACGGTCGGCGAATGCGCGCGCTACGGAGGTGAGGGGCCCGTACATTTCGGGAGAAATCTGTACGCGCTCGCCGTCGCCGGTGACCAGGTAGAGGGTCTCTTCGGCGCTGAGGCGGTCGAAGTGGGTGCGCAGACTCGCGTGAACGAGGGCTTGGAAGAGCTCTTCGCAGCGGTGGTGAATTTCTTCGTGCTGTCCGTCTTCGCAGCAATCCAACACTGCAACACGTGTTGCCGGGTACGTCTTTGGTGATGGCATAGTCACTCCTTCGTTACTGTGTTATTCACCACTGTAGCAGTTGAACGAAACTATCGAAAGAAAGTTAAGAAGCGCAGTTAATTCGCATCTACGGCGCATAAAATTCAGATGAATAATTATTAACTCTCTTAATAGCATTTGATGTCATTTATTGTATATTAACTGCTCTCTTGGGGCCTGTATTCCGCCACCGCCCACCCCGGGGTTCCCGCGAACAAACCCAAATATGACAAACAAAGCACACCCCAAGCCCACCGCAGGCAAGGCGAGTACACTGGATAGGATATGTCTGAGCAGAAATCCACGAAGAAACACGCAGATACTTCTAAGGCCCCCCGCACCGCCCCCACCATGGCGAGCATGGCCGCCGCAATCCACGCGGCAAAGGTACGATCCGCCGAAAAAACCGCAGATAAAACTACTGAGAACAATGCGGTAAAAAAGGGTGCACAGAAGAACAGCACCCCGAAGAATAACGCAGACCGCAAGAACTCCTCCCGCGGCGCCTCCGAACGCAACTCCAACGCCTCCCGCTCCAATCGACGCGCAGGCGCCAACAACCGTGCCCGCAAGCAGGGCAACCAGCAGGGCGACAACAAGAGCAGCCAGCAGAACCGCCCGGCACCGCGCCGCTACGAGCCGTTCATTCCCGAGGTCATCACCTACCCTGAAGAGCTGCCCGTCAGCGAACGCCGCGAAGACATCATGAACGCGATCCGCGACAACCAGGTCGTCATCATCGCGGGTGAAACCGGCTCGGGTAAGACCACCCAGATCCCCAAAATGTGCCTCGACCTGGGCCTGGGAGAGAAGGGCCTCATCGGCCACACCCAGCCGCGCCGACTCGCCGCACGCTCCGTCGCTGAACGCATCGCCGAAGAACTCGGCCAGAAAATCGGCGAAACCGTCGGCTACCAGGTGCGATTCACCTCCGAAGTGGGCGAACACAGCGCTATCAAGCTCATGACCGACGGCATTCTGCTCGCCGAGATTCAGAACGACAAGCTGCTGCGCCGCTACTCCACCCTCATCATTGACGAGGCGCACGAACGCAGCCTGAACATTGACTTCATCCTCGGCTACCTCAAGCGCATCCTGCCGCAGCGCCCGGATCTGAAGGTCATCATCACCTCCGCGACCATCGACCCGGAGCGTTTCGCACGCCACTTCTCCCCCAGCTACGTGCCGGGCAAGGGCATCGTCGACGAAAACCTCAGCGCCGAAGAACGCGAAATCGCCGAAGCGATTCTGCCCGACGATGCGCCACCCATCATTGAGGTGTCCGGCCGAACCTACCCCGTGGAAATCCGCTACCGCCCCCTCGAAGGCGACGAGCTCTACCTGGATGACGAGGAAGTGGCCGAAGACCGCGACCCCACCGACGCGATTCTCGACGCCATCAAGGAGCTCTCCAAGGAGGCACCCGGAGATATCCTCATCTTCTTCTCCGGCGAGCGCGAAATCCGCGACGCCAAGGACGCCATCGAGGCAATGGTTCTCAAGTCGCCGCGACTGAACTACGAAGTGCTGCCCCTGTACGCGCGCCTCTCGCTCGCCGAACAGCACCGCGTGTTCTCCCCCGGATCGCGCCCGCGCATCGTGCTCGCCACGAACGTTGCTGAAACCTCGCTGACCGTGCCCGGCATCAAGTACGTCATCGACACCGGCACCGCCCGCATCTCGCGCTACTCCGCGCGCACCAAGGTTCAGCGTCTGCCCATCGAGCGTATCTCGCAGGCCAGCGCCAACCAGCGTTCGGGCCGATGCGGCCGCGTCAGCGACGGCATCGCCATCCGCCTCTACTCCGAGGAAGACTTCAACTCACGCCCCGAGTTCACCGACCCCGAAATTCTGCGCACCAACCTCGCAGCCGTCATCCTACAGATGATCGCAATCGGCGTGGTTCGCGAACCCGGCGACATCTCCCGCTTCCCGTTCGTGCAGCCGCCCGCATCCCGCGCTATCAACGACGGCGTGAACCTGCTCCGCGAGCTCGGCGCGCTCACCGAACGCCCCCGCAGCCCCCGCAAGGGCCGCGGCAATAGCGCAACCCTCACCGCCATCGGCCGAGCCATGGCGGCATTCCCCGTGGACCCGCGCCTGGCCCGCATGATCATTGAAGGCGGCCGCCGTAACTGCGCCAAGGAAATGATGGTGCTCGCCGCCGCCCTGACCATCCAGGACCCGCGCGAACGCCCCGCCGACGTGCGCGCCGAAGCCGACGCGATGCACGCCCGCTTCGTCGACGACACCTCCGACTTCTCCTCCTTCCTGCTGCTCTGGGACTACATCAACGAGCAGCAGGCGGCGCTGTCCTCCTCGCAGCTACGCAAAATGTGCCACCGCGAATACATCAACTACCTGCGCATCCGCGAATGGCAGGACCTCTTCGCCCAGCTGCGCGAAATGGGACGCACCGCCAACATTCACGCCAGCGGCGGCAGAGACATCAACGCCTCCGCCCACGAAATCGACATCCACAAGAGCCTGCTATCCGGCCTGCTCTCGCACGTGGGCGCCAAGGAAGAACGTGAAAAGGACTCCAAGGGACGCAACCGCGGCCCGCGCGAATACCTCGGCGCACGCGGTACCAAGTTCGCCATCTTCCCCGGCTCCGGCCTGTTCAAAAAGAGCCCCGACTGGGTGCTCTCCGCCGAACTCGTCGAGACCTCCCGCCTGTGGGCGCGCACCAACGCCTCCATCGACCCGCAGTGGATCGAAGAAATCGGCAAGCACCTCATCAGCGTGCAATACTCCGAACCGCACTGGTCCCTCAGCTCCGGCGCGGCAGTCGCCTACGCCAAGGGCACCCTCTTCGGCCTGACCATCTACGCCGACCGCCCCGTACAGTACGCCCGCGTAGACGCCGCCGCGGCCCGCGAACTGTTCATCCAGTCCGCCCTCGTCGAAGGCCAATGGCACACCCAGCACAAGTTCTACCTGCGCAACCAGCGCGCCCTCGCCGAAGTCGAGGAACTTGAAGCACGCCTACGCCGCCGCGACCTGCGCGTGGACGACTCCGTACTCTTCGCCTTCTACGACGCACGCATCCCCGCCCACGTCACCGACGTGCGCGCCTTCGACAAGTGGTGGAAGCAGGCACGTCTTGAAGACGACAACTACCTGGACTTCAACCCCGAAAAACTCATCAACGAGGAAGCCGCCGACTACGACGACTCCCAGTTCCCCCGCCAGTGGGTGCAGCGCACCGACAGCGGCGAACTCACCCTGGACCTGCGCTACGAATACGCCCCCACCGCAGGTGTAGGAGGCGCCCGCACCGAAGCCGCCAAGCGCGACGGTGTGGCCGTGCAGGTGCCGATTCTCTTCCTCAACCAGCTGAGCCCCGAACCGTTCCGCTGGCAGATTCCCGGCCTGCGCCACGAGCTCGTGACCGCGCTCATCAAGTCGCTGCCCAAGGCGATTCGACGCAACTTCGTGCCCGCACCCGACGTGGCGCGCGCCGCCTGCGCCGCCCTCGAGGAAGACTACTCCCCCGCAACCGACGAGCTGCTCCCCTCCCTCGCGCTCGTACTGCGCCGCCTGCGCGGCGTGGTCGTCGAACCCGAAGCCTTCAACTGGGACGCCGTGCCCGAGCACCTGAAGATGGGCTTCCAGGTGCGCAACACCCGCAACAAAATCCTGGGTGAGGGCAAGGACCTGCGAGCCCTGCAGCAGCAGCTACACAAGGAGATTCGCAGCGCCCTCGCCGACTCGCTCGGCGCATCCGACGAGGCCATGGCGAAGATGGTTGCGCTCGCGCAGGGTGGATCAGGCAACTCAGGCGGCTCGGGCAACTCGGGTGGCTCCGCTCGTCCGGGCAGCGCAAAGGGCGCGAAGAACCCGGCGAAGGGCACCCAGGCCGAGGCGGGTGCATCCGGCGGAGTACGCGAGGTCACCGGCCTCACTGCCTTCCCCGCCGATCTCTTCCCCAACGGAGAAATCCCCCGCAAGGTACAGCGTGTCATCGCGACCCAGGCGGTTAACGGCTACCCCGCTCTCGTGGACGAAGGCTCTAGCGTGGGTCTGCGCATCTTCCCCACCGAAGCAGAGCAGCTGCACGCGCAGCGTCGCGGCATCATCCGCCTGCTCCAGCTGCAGGTGCCCTCGCCCGTGCGCTACGTGAGCGAACACCTCTCCCACAAGGAGAAAATCGTCTTCACGCAGAACCCGCACGGCTCCATCGACGAACTCATCCGCGACTGCACCGTCGCGGCGCTCGACCACCTCGTGCCGCACACGCCCATCTTCACGCACGCCGAATACAGCGAACTCTACGAGCACGTGCGCGCCGAACTCATCGAGACGGTCTTCGACGTCACCAAGCTCGTCGCCGAAATCCTCTCCGAAGCCACCGCGCTGAAGAAGGCTATCAAGAAGGCAACCTCGCTGACGACCATGCACGCCGTCTCCGACGTGAAGGCACAGATGGAGAACCTGGTCTACCCCGGGTTCGTGGCGCAGACCGGCTACGACCAGCTGGTTCACCTGCCGCGTTACCTGAAGGCCGCCCAGGTGCGCCTGACGAAGCTCGGCCCGAACCTACACCGCGACAACCAGCTCATGCTCACGGTGCAGGATCTTGAGGATTCCTACGATAACGCGGTCAAGTCGCTGCCGGCCGGCACCATCGTGCCGGATGCGCTCCGCCGCGTGAACTGGATGATTGAGGAGCTACGCGTCAGCTTCTTCGCCCAGGAGCTCGGTACCGCCTACACGGTGTCTGAGAAACGCATTGCGAAGGCTCAGCGTGAGGCGCTGGACGCCATCAAGCGCTAGCTTGTGAGATTACGTCTTGTGCGGATGGCGGTGTTCGTCCTCGCTCCTACTCAGGTGTAGGTGCGCCGCATGTTTCCTCCGCGCCTACGCAGGG